>NZ_JANIAG010000024.1:0-45088 GCF_028682155.1 Pseudomonas sp. 39004 | reverse complement strand
CGAGCCAACCCGGCCAACCACCTCACCGCGGCGCAGCGCCTGCCCCACGGCCACATCGATTTTCGACATGTGGCAGAACATGCTGATGAAGCCCTGGCCATGGTCGACGAACACGGTACGGCCGTTGAAGAAATAATCACCCACCAAGATCACTTTGCCATTGGCCGGGGTCTTGATGGGCGTACCGGCGGGCACGGCGAAGTCCAGGCCGGCATGCGGGTTGCGCTCTTCGCCATTGAAGAAGCGGCGCACGCCGAACTTGCTCGACAGCGGGCCGTTGACCGGCTTGTCGAGAATCAGGTTGCTCGGCAGGGCCGGGCTGAAGCTGCGGTAGGCCTTGATCTGTTCGGCCAGTTCGCCCTCGATGCGCTTGAGGTCGGCCGGGTTCGGGTTGACCTGCCGCGTGTTCTTCAGGGTGATGCGCTGCTCGGGGTACTTCTTGCTCGCGACCGTGAAGGGCAGGCTGCGGCCGCCCTGGCTCAGTACGGCGGTGCCGGGCTTCTGGGTCAGCGGGATGCCGACGATCGCCAGCCAGTTGTCCTGTTCCTTGACCACCAGCACCGGCTTGCCGTCAAAGCGCGCATTCGGCGCCGTGCTGGCAGGCCCCAGGTCAACCACTGCCACGCCACCGGGCACCGGCTTGTTCAAGGTACGGGTGATGTAGCTGGCCTGGGCGCCGCAGGCCAGCAACAGCAGGGAAAGGGCGAGCAGGGGCGCGAACAGGCGGGGCATGGGTCAGTCCAGTAGTGAGAGGGTAACGGGCGTCAGGTGGTTGTCTTCGACCCGCACCTGCAGTTCGCCTTCATTCAGGCGAGCGGTCAGACGCTGGCCGTTGTGGGTCTGCTCGGCGCTGCGGATGGCCTGGCCGCGCTCATCGAGCAGGATGCTGTAGCCGCGGGCGAGGGTGGCCAGCGGGCTGACCACTTGCAGCGTTTGCAGTTGGGCCTGGAAGCGCTGGCGGCGGTCCTTGAGCACCTCGCGCATGGCCCGGGGCAGGCGTTCGGCAAGGCTGTCCAGGCGCTGGTTCAGCAGCTTCAGGGTGCGCCCCGGGTGCTGCGCGGCCAGGCGGGTATCAAGGCGCCCCAGGCGCTCGCGGCGCTGGTTGAGGTTGCCGAGGAAAGCGCGACGCAGGCGCATGTCCAGATCGTCCAGGCGCTGGGCCTGCTGGCGCAGGCGCTCGCCTGGGTGGCGCAGGCGCCGGGCCAGCGACTCCACGCGCAGGCGGTCGTGGCTCAGGCGGTTCTGCATGCGCAGCAGCAGGCGCCGCTGCAGGCTGTCGAGGCGGTGCTGCAAGCCACTGTTGTCGGGGGCCAGCAGTTCGGCGGCGGCGGACGGGGTGGGCGCGCGGACGTCGGCGACGAAATCGCAGATCGACACGTCGGTCTCATGGCCGACGGCACTGACGATAGGCGTGACACAGGCGGCCACGGCGCGGGCCACGGCTTCTTCGTTGAAGCTCCACAGGTCTTCCAGCGAGCCGCCGCCGCGTGCCAGGATCAGCGCATCGAAACCAAGGCTGTCGGCCAGTTGCACGGCGCGCACGATCTGGGCGATGGATTCGCGGCCCTGCACGGCTGTGGGTATCAGGTTCAGCTCGACTTGCGGGGCGCGGCGGCCGAATACGCTGATGATGTCGCGGATCACCGCGCCCGTGGGCGAGGTGATGATGCCGATGCGTTGCGGATGTGCCGGCAGCGGTTTCTTGCGTTCGGCGCTGAACAGGCCCTCGGCGCCGAGTTTCTCTTTCAGTGCTTCGAACGCCAGGCGCAGCGCACCGTCACCGGCCGCTTCGACGGTGTCGAGGATCAGTTGGTAATCGCCACGCCCTTCGAACAGCGAGACTTTGCCGCGCACCCGCACCGCCAGGCCGTCACGCAGGGCCTGGCGGACCCGCGTGGCGTTCTGGCGGAACAGCGCGCAGCGCACCTGGGCGCCGCTGTCCTTGAGGGTGAAGTACATGTGGCCGGAGGCCGGGCGGGCGAGGTTGGAAATCTCGCCTTCCACCCAGACGCTGCGGAACACGTCTTCCAGCAGCACCCGGGCGCGGCCGTTGAGCTGGCTGACGGTGAGGACCTCGCGGTCCAGGCCGAGTCGTTCGAAAGGGTCTCTGATCATGGCGGGCATCATAAAGGACATCGGGGGCGGTTGTCTGTGTTGGGGCTGGGGTTGGGGCTGGGAGGATTGGAGGGGGTGGGGCTGCCAGGTGCAGGGCGCCGAATAACCACCGTCATGCACTACGGGCCCCCATCACCCCCCCCCAACATCGCCGCCAAAAACTGCCGCACCATCACCCCCGCATCGCGCCTGCAGGCCAATGCCACGGTACTCTCACAAGGCTCCCCCAACCCCACGAATCTGACCGATGCCGGCGCAATATCACGCATGCATTCAGGCAATAGCGCCACCCCGAACCCCGCCTGAATCAGCTGTAATTGCGTGGTCTTGCGTGAAACCACCTGGGCCGCCTGCGGGAAGAACCCAGCCTCCATGCACAACGACGCCGACAGGTAGCTCAAACCGCCACGATCACGGTGCGGGATAGAGATGAACCGCTCCCCACGCAACTGCTCCAGTCGCACGACTGCCTCTTCAGCCAAAGGGTGCCCCGCCGCAACGGCCAGCAACAACGGCTCGCTGAACAGCTCATGCAGCACCACCCCCTCATGCTGGCGCAGCACCGGCAGCCGCAGCAGGCCGATATCCAGCCGCCCAGCGGCAATATCCTCCAGCTGCGCCTCCGACGACTGCTGCGCGATTTCCAGCGAGATCCCTGGGTGGCCCTGCAAGTAACAGCCCAGGCGAGCCAGCAGCGGCCCGGTCAGCGGCACGGTACTGGAATGGTTCAGGCGCAAGCTGCCTTGCAAGCCATCCCCCACGTCACGGGTGATACGCTCAGCGTGCGCCAGGTCGGCCAGCAAGCGGCGGGCACGCTGCAAAAAGGCGTCCCCAGCAAGCGTCAGCCGTGGCCGCCGGGCGGTACGTTCGAACAACGGCGTACCCAAGTGCTGCTCCAGCTCCTTGATCTGCCGGCTCAGCGCCGATTGGGCGATATACAGCCGCTCGGCGGCAACGCTGAAGCTACCGCTTTCAGCGATCTCCACGAAGTAACGCAACTGGCGGATCGACGTCATGTCATGCCTTTTCGAGATAGGTAATGGCGAAAAGGCATATTAGTCGGCATGGCTCATGGCTGGCTAACCTTTGCATGACCTTCCAGGAACACACGCCATGCTCACCCAATTGCCATTCTCCGGCCTCGATTGGCTGCCCATCCTGCTCGGTGTCGGCCTGGCCTACATCGTCTTCGGCATTGCCGGTTTCGGCACCGCGCTGGTGGCCGGCCCGGTGCTGATCCACTTCATGCCGCTGTCGCGCATCATCCCGCTGTTGGTGCTGCTGGACTTCGTGGCGGCCATTGGCAACCTGCTGCCGTCGCGCCGGGATGTGGTGCGTGGCGAACTGCTGCGTCTACTGCCCTTCATGGCGATAGGCTGCACCCTGGGCGTGGTGTTTCTGCTGCGGCTCAAGGCTGACGTGTTGCTGTTGCTGATGGGGTTGTTCGTCAGCGCCTATGCGGTCTATGGCTTGGCGGTGAGGGTGCGCCCGGCGAACCTTTCAGGCTTCTGGGCGGTGCCCATGGGCACGGTGGGGGGCTTGTTCGGTGCGTTGTTCGGCAGTGGCGGGTTTCTCTATGCCCTTTATCTGAGCGCGCGCCTGGAGGCGAAAGAGCAGGTGCGCGCTACCCAGAGCGCGTTGATCAGTTGCAGCACCGTGGTGCGCCTGTCGCTGTTTCTGATTGCCGGGGTCTACGCCGACAGCAGCCTGCTGTTGCTCGCTGCCTGCCTGTTGCCGGTGATGTTCGTCGGCCTGTGGGTCGGGCGCCGGCTGACCCTGAAGCTGTCCCGCGAGGCTTTTGTGCGCCTGGTCACCTGGCTGGTGCTGGCCAGCGGCCTGGCCATGATCGGTCGCTACCTGAGCCTGTGAGCGGTAGAATTGCTGCATTACCGCAGTTCGCAGGCTTGCCTCCTTAATGAACACCCAGAGCATCATCGTCCCCAAGCTTTCCACCGTCCCGGCTCACGAGGCCCGCGCCCGGGCGATCGTGCGCTGGCTGGTGCGCGAGAAAGTCATCGAGGAACAACTCACCACCTGCGGTCGCACCGGCAACCGCATGGGCCATGCCCTGGCCGACGGTGCGCGCAAGGTGGCCCTGCACCCGGACAAACTGCCGTTCGGCGAACAAGCCAACGGCCTGGAGATCATGCTCAAGCGCTGCATCTACACCCCGACCAACGGTTTTCTCGAAGAAGCCGGCTGCCCGGAGTGCCGGCGCGAGGTCGGCGAGCCGTTGTTCGAGAGCCTGGAAGAGTGGATGCCAGGGGTCAGTGACAACTTCACCTGCCCGCTGTGCGGCTTCGAAGACGACATCAACGGCTTTCTTTACCTGCAGCCATGTGCCTTTTCCAACCTGGGGTTCATCTTCAACAACTGGGGCGAGGCCGGGTTCACCCAGGCCTTTCTCGACAGCTTCGCCGACTGGCTGGACCAGCCAGTGGCCGTGGTGCAGGTAAAACTGCCACAAGGCTGACCGAAGGCCCTTATTTTGCATTGAGCGGCGCGCCGTGGATGAGTATAATGGCGCGCTTCCATTTTTCCCGCCCGGGAGCCCCCGCGATGCTGCGTATCAGCCAAGAAGCCCTGACCTTCGACGATATCCTCCTTGTACCTGGCTATTCCGAGGTACTGCCCAATGAAGTCAGTCTCAAGACCCGTTTGACTCGTGGCATCGAGCTGAACATTCCGCTGGTTTCCGCTGCCATGGATACCGTGACCGAAGCGCGTCTGGCCATTGCCATGGCTCAGGAAGGCGGCATCGGCATCATCCACAAGAACATGACCATCGAACAGCAGGCCGGCGAAGTCCGCAAGGTCAAGAAGTTCGAGGCTGGCGTGGTCAAGGACCCGATCACCATCGAAGCAGACGCCACCGTGCGCGACCTGTTCGACCTGACCCGCCTGAACAACATTTCGGGTGTTCCGGTGCTGGAAAACGGCGACCTGGTCGGCATCGTCACTTCCCGTGACGTGCGCTTCGAAACCCGTCTGGATGCCAAGGTCCGCGATGTGATGACGCCGAAAGAGCGTCTGGTCACCGTGCGCGAAGGCGCCAACAAGAACGAAGTCCGCGAGCTGCTGCACAAGCACCGCCTGGAAAAAGTCCTGATCGTCGACGACAAGTTCAGCCTCAAGGGCATGATGACCGTCAAGGACATCGAAAAAGCCAAGGCCTACCCGCTGGCCAGCAAGGACGACCAAGGTCGCCTGCGCGTCGGCGCCGCCGTCGGTACCGGCAAGGACACCGGCGAGCGCGTAGCCGCCCTGGTTGCCGCCGGCGTTGACGTGGTGGTGGTCGACACCGCCCACGGTCACTCCAAAGGCGTGATCGACCGCGTGCGTTGGGTCAAGGAAACCTACCCGCAGGTTCAGGTGATCGGCGGCAACATCGCCACCGGCGCTGCGGCCAAGGCCCTGGCTGAAGCTGGCGCTGACGCCGTCAAGGTCGGCATCGGCCCAGGTTCGATCTGCACCACCCGCATCGTCGCCGGTGTCGGCGTACCGCAGATCAGCGCCATCGCCAACGTCGCTGCCGCGCTGGAAGGCACTGGCGTGCCGCTGATCGCCGACGGTGGCATCCGCTTCTCCGGTGACCTGTCCAAGGCCATCGTTGCCGGTGCTTCCTGCGTGATGATGGGTTCGATGTTCGCCGGTACCGAAGAGGCCCCGGGTGAAGTCGAACTGTTCCAGGGCCGTTCCTACAAGGCTTACCGCGGCATGGGCTCGCTGGGTGCCATGGCACAGGCGCAGGGCTCTTCCGACCGTTACTTCCAGGACTCCTCGGCCGGTGCCGAGAAGCTGGTACCGGAAGGTATCGAAGGCCGTGTGCCGTACAAGGGCGCCCTGGCTGCGATCATCCACCAGCTGATGGGCGGCCTGCGTTCGTCCATGGGCTATACCGGCAGCGCGACCATCGAAGAGATGCGTACCAAGCCGGAGTTCGTGCGCATCACAGGTGCCGGCATGGCCGAGTCCCACGTGCATGACGTGCAGATCACCAAAGAAGCCCCTAACTACCGGGTCGGCTGAGGCCTGCAGCGGTAAGTAGCAAGCTTCAAGCGGTAGTTGCGTTGCAGCAGCTACCGCGTTTTCCCCGATCAACTTGCAGCTCGCAGCTAGATGCTTGCAGTTGCACCAGAGATTGAGTCATGGCCCTCGACATTCACGCTCACCGCATCCTGATCCTCGATTTCGGTTCCCAGTACACCCAGCTGATCGCCCGCCGTGTGCGCGAAATCGGCGTGTACTGCGAACTGCATCCGTTCGACATGGACGATGAAGCGATCCGCGAATTCAACCCGCGCGGCATCATCCTCGCCGGCGGCCCCGAGTCGGTACACGAAGCCAACAGCCCGCGCGCGCCGCAGGCCGTGTTCGACCTGAACGTACCGCTGCTGGGCATCTGCTACGGCATGCAGACCATGGCCGAGCAACTGGGCGGCAAGGTTACCGGGTCGGACCTGCGCGAATTCGGTTACGCCCGCGTTGACGTGGTCGGCAAGAGCCGCCTGCTGGACGGCATCGAAGACCACGTGGACGCTGACGGCGTACTGGGCCTGGACGTCTGGATGAGCCACGGTGACAAGGTCACCCAGATGCCGGGCGACTTCCACGTGCTGGCCAGCACCCCGAGCTGCCCGATCGCCGGCATGTTCGACGATGCGCGCGGCTACTACGGCGTGCAGTTCCACCCGGAAGTGACCCACACCAAGCAAGGTGGTCGCATCCTCTCGCGCTTCGTCCAGGATATCTGCGGCTGCGAAGCCCTGTGGACCCCGTCCAACATCGTCGAAGACGCCATCGCCCAGGTACGTGAGCAAGTCGGTTCGGCCAACGTCCTGCTGGGCCTGTCTGGCGGCGTCGACTCGTCCGTGGTTGCCGCGCTGCTGCACCGCGCCATCGGCGACCAGCTGACCTGCGTGTTCGTCGACAACGGCCTGCTGCGCCTGCACGAAGGCGACCAGGTGATGGCCATGTTCAAAGAGAACATGGGCGTCAAGGTGATCCGTGCCGACGCCGAGGCGCAGTTCCTGGGCAACCTGGAAGGCGAAGCGGACCCGGAGAAGAAGCGCAAGATCATCGGCCGCACCTTCATCGACATCTTCGATGCCGAAGCCAGCAAGCTGGACAACATCCAGTTCCTGGCCCAGGGCACCATCTACCCGGACGTGATCGAGTCGGCTGGCGCCAAAAGCGGCAAGGCCCACGTGATCAAGTCGCACCACAACGTCGGTGGCCTGCCTGAGGAAATGAACCTCAAGCTGGTCGAGCCGCTGCGCGAATTGTTCAAGGACGAAGTGCGCAAGATCGGCCTGGAACTGGGCCTGCCGTACGACATGGTCTACCGCCACCCGTTCCCGGGCCCGGGCCTGGGCGTGCGCATCCTGGGTGAAGTGAAGAAGGAATACGCCGACATCCTGCGTCGCGCCGACCACATCTTCATCGAAGAGCTGCGCAAGGCTGACTGGTACCACAAGACCAGCCAGGCGTTCGTGGTGTTCCAGCCGGTCAAGTCGGTGGGTGTCGTTGGCGACGGCCGTCGCTACGCCTGGGTCGTGGCCCTGCGTGCCGTCGAGACCGTGGACTTCATGACCGCGCGTTGGGCACACCTGCCGTACGAGCTGCTGGAAACCGTCAGCGGCCGTATCATCAACGAAATCGAAGGCATTTCGCGCGTCACTTACGACGTCTCGAGCAAGCCGCCTGCCACCATCGAGTGGGAATGATTTCGCGCCCGGCCATGGCCGGCGTCCGATAGCAGGAAGCAACAAAAAGCCCGCTTGATTGCGGGCTTTTTGCGTTTTATTGAGCGCTGTTGTCGAGCCCGAGCTGCAAGATCTCATCGCCCGCTTC
The DNA here is from genome assembly GCF_028682155.1 of Pseudomonas sp. 39004. Classification (NCBI taxonomy): domain Bacteria; kingdom Pseudomonadati; phylum Pseudomonadota; class Gammaproteobacteria; order Pseudomonadales; family Pseudomonadaceae; genus Pseudomonas; species Pseudomonas sp. 39004. Next base: position 37,120 of record NZ_JANIAG010000024.1, on the reverse strand, counting down.
ATCGTGCTCGCCTGTCGACGTCCACCCCAGGTGGCGATAGAACCCATAAGAGCGCGCGTTCGGGTCGCTGGAGCACGCCAGGAACAATCGCTCGAACCCCAGTTCCCCCAGGTGATCGACGACCATCTGGAGCAAGCGTTTGCCGATCCCTTGGTCCTCATATGCCGGCAACAGTGCGAGCACGGTGACCTCGCCGCTGTCCTTGTCAGCGAAGCAGTAGCCCACCATCTGGTCGTCCTTGCAAGCCACGAAGCCTGGGCCGCTGCCATCGCGAATGCTGCTGCTCCAGGAATCGACGGTGATGCCCAGGGCGCGCAGGTCTTCTTCGGTGAACGCGTTTTCCCGGGTCAATGCCCGGAGGGTCATACAGGTTGCGGCATCTTCAGGTGCTGCGGGGCGAAAGGTTATGGCGGTCATACGTCTGGCCTCACGTTGAAAACGCCATTGTGCGTAGACGACTGTCTGCGCGTCTGTGAGCAAACGTAAGCCGGCGGCCGCCATTGAACGGGAATACGATTGTTCACAGACGTTAAGGCTGCCATTGCGCACACTACGCTTCCTCGGATTTGCGCAAGGACAAACGCAATGGCACGCAACGTTCCTCATGTAGTGGTGGTGGGCGGCGGTATCATCGGTGCCTCCATCGCCTGGCACCTGGCCCGGCGGGGTGCTCCGGTCACCGTGCTTGAACGCGAGCGGGCCATTGCCCGGGGTGTCACCGGGCACTCGTATGGTTGGGTGGGCACCGGCAGCCGCCTCCCTTCCGAGCACCCGGCAGGCTTTGCCCTGGAGCAGCGTGCCCTGGCTCAATTTGCGCAGCTGACGCAAGCGCTCGGGCCGCTGCCGGTCGCAGCGCAAGGTGGTTTGATCTGGCTCGACAGCGAGCAGGAGACCTTGGCCATGCTTGCCGAGCAGCAGGCGGCCGGGGTGTCGATGATGGCGGTGGGGCGCGAGCGCATCCGCGAGCTGGAGCCCGGTTTGGTGCAGCCTCCGGACATGGCAATCTGGGCACCGGACGATTTTGCGGTCGAGCCTGAGGCACTGGCTGAGCGTTTGTTGGCGGCAGCCCAGGGCGAAGGCGCCAAGGTGCTTGAGGCGTGCGAGGTACTGGCGCTGGAGGTGCAGGGTGCGCGCATTACCGGTGTGCGTACCCACGCGGGCATCGTGCCGGCGGATGTCGTCGTACTGGCCAATGCCATGGGCGCCCAGAGCCTGGCCCGGCAACTGGGGCAGGCGCTGCCCATCCACGAAGCGCCTGCGGTGCTGCTGCGGTTCGATGCCGCACAGGTGCCGCTGCGCCATCTGCTGTACGGGCAGTCGCTGGAAGTGCGGCCCGGTCCGGGTGGTGGGCTGCTGTCGGCAGCTGACTTCCCGGGTGAAGCGGGGATGGCCGAGCTCGGTCGTAGCAGCCTGCAAGCGGTTGCCAGTTTGTTTCACCCCAGTTGCGAACTGTCGCTGCGATCAATCCAGGCAGTGTACCGGCCAAAAACCGACAGTGGCCTGCCACTGCGTACGTTCCTTGAGGGGTTCGAAGGGCTGTACGTCACGGTCGCTCACCCAGGCGTTATTCTGGCGCCGCTCATGGGCAGCGAGGCCTGCGAAGACATCCTCAAAGGGCAGATGCCATGACGAGCCTGCCACCAGGCTGGCGAGAGACCCATGGCGTTGTGGCGATGGAGGTTCAGGCGCTTGGCGAGTCTGGGGCCAGTGTCTTGCGCCTGCGCCGGCAATGCGCCGAAGATCTGTTCCTCAAGTCCGAGCCCGTGGCGGCGCTGGCGGAGCTCCCAGGCGAGGTCAGCCGCCTGCGCTGGATGGCGGGGCAGGGCATGCCGGCGCCTCGGGTCGTCGATGCCGTTACTGAACAGGGACGGCACTGGTTGTTGATGACGGCAGTGCCAGGCCAGAGCTTGGCCGAGTCGGCTAAGCGTACGCCAGCGGCCACGGTTGCCCTGATGGCCGAGGCACTGCGCCAGCTGCACCAGCGACCGGCCGGGGAGTGCCCGTTCGATCATGCGCTGGCGGCGCGGGTGAGGTTGGCGCAAGCGCGCATGACGGCTGGCCTGGTCGATGAGGCAGACTTCGATGAAGAGCAACTTGGGCGCACGGCCAGTGACGTGTTCGCCGACCTGTTGGCGGCGCGCCCGGCGAAGGAGGACCGGGTGGTGACCCATGGCGATGCCTGTCTACCGAATCTGATGGCTGAGGGTGCACGCTTCAGCGGTTTTATCGACTGTGGCCGCCTGGGTGTGGCCGACCGTTGGCAGGACTTGGCGTTAGCAACCCGGGATATCGCCGCTGACCTGGGGGATGAGTGGGTGGCGCCCTTTCTGGCAAGCTATGGGGTTGAAGCGGATCCTGCCCGGATCCGCTTTTATCGATTGCTGGACGAATTCTTTTGACGCTGCGCGCAGGTATCAGGCCCAGACCTCCCTGCGACAAGACTTCACTTAATCTTTCCCATTTGCAGGTGTATCGTATTCGCCCTTCATCGCCAGCCATGCTGGCAGCTTGATTGCGCCGAAACGAGGTACCCGCACCGATGTCCTTCACCCGTCGACAAATGCTCAAGGGCCTCACCGGCCTGGTTGTGGTAGGCCTGGGCGCCGGAGGCGCGGCGCGGTACTGGCTGGGCAAGGTCGAGGACGAGAATGCCGGGCACGACTACGAACTGATCGCCGCGCCCCTGGAAGTGGAGCTGGTGCCGGGCTTCAAGACCGAGGCCTGGGCCTTTGGCCCGTCGGCGCCGGGCACCGAATTGCGGGTGCGCCAGGGTACCTGGCTGCGAGTGCGTTTCATCAACCACCTGCCGGTCGAAACCACCATCCACTGGCACGGCATCCGCCTGCCGCTGGAAATGGACGGCGTGCCCTATGTGTCGCAACTGCCGGTCAAGCCTGGCGAGTACTTCGACTACAAGTTCCGCGTGCCGGATGCCGGCAGCTACTGGTACCACCCGCACGTCAGCAGCTCCGAAGAGCTTGGCCGCGGGCTGGTCGGGCCGCTGATCGTCGAGGAGCGCGAGCCTACCGGGTTTCTGCACGAGCGCACCCTGAGCCTGAAAAACTGGCACGTCGACGAGCAGGGCGCCTGGCTGCCGTTCAGCATCCCCCGCGAGGCCGCGCGCAACGGCACTGCCGGGCGCCTGATCACCATCAACGGCCAGCCCGATTCGGTGACCGAGTTGCCCGCCGGCCAAGTGGTGCGCTTGCGCCTGCTCAACCTGGACAACACCTGGACCTACCGCCTGAACCTCAAGGGCAACTGCGAGGCAAAGATCTACGCGCTCGACGGCAACCCGGTCACCCCACGGTCACTGGACGAGGATTACTGGCTGGGGCCAGGCATGCGTATCTGCCTGGCGATTCGCATTCCCGTGGCGGGAGAGGAAATATCCCTGCGCGATGGCTTCGTGCGCCTGGGTACCTTGCGTTCGGTGGCCAGCAACGACGCCCCCAGCGACTGGCCGCCAGCCTTGCCACCGAACCCGGTGGCCGAGCCGGACCTGGAGAATGCCGAAAAGCTCAACTTCAATTTCGAATGGGTCGGCAAGGTCTCGGTCAACACTGAGAATGGCAGGCCGCCGAGCCTGTGGCAGATCAACGGCCAGGCCTGGGACATCACCGACAAGACCTGCGCCGACCGGCCCATCGCGACGCTGCAGAAGGGCAAGAGCTACATCTTCGAGCTGAAGAACATGACCCAGTACCAGCACCCGATCCACCTGCACGGCATGAGCTTCAAGGTGATCGCTTCCAACCGCCGTGAGATCGTCGAACCGTGGTTCACCGATACCTACCTGCTGGGCAAGAACGAGCGCGCCCAGGTCGCGCTGGTGGCGGATAACCCAGGTACCTGGATGTTCCACTGCCACGTCATCGACCACATGGAAACCGGCCTGATGGCCGCGATCACGGTGGTCTGATGCGCCCGCAAATCATCGATCGCAGCCGCGATCAAGAATTCATGCGCCTGGCCCTGACACTGGCCGCCGAAGGGGCGGCGATGGGTGAGGTGCCGGTGGGGGCGGTGCTGGTGCAGCATGGCCAGGTGATCGGGCAGGGCTTCAACCGGCCGATCGTCGACAGTGACCCCAGCGCCCATGCCGAAATGGTCGCCATTCGGGCAGCCGCCAAGTCAGCGAGCAATTATCGACTGCCGGGCAGCACGCTGTATGTGACCCTGGAGCCCTGCAGCATGTGCGCGGGGTTGATCGTGCATTCGCGGGTAGCGCGGGTGGTGTACGGGGCGCTGGAGCCCAAGGCGGGGATCGTGCAGAGCCAGGGGCAGTTCTTTGGCCAGGGTTTCCTCAATCATCGGGTGATGGTGGAGGGTGGGGTGCTGGCCGAGGAGTGCGGGGCGATCTTGAGCGAGTTTTTCAAAGCTCGGCGGGCCATGCGCTAGTCAGTGCGGGCCTCTTCGCGGGGCAGGAGATCGACAGTGGCCAGGCCGGCAACGGTCACATCGGCGGCGACTGCTCTGCCGGCTTGTCCTTGTTGACCCCGGGCACATGCAAGTTGCCTTCGGCCATCTGGCCCTCGAGCTGCGGCTGGGTCACCCAGGTGAGGATGTCGTAGTAGCGGCGGATGTTGGCCACGAAGTGCACCGGCTCGCCGCCACGGGCATAACCGTACTTGGTCTTGCTGTACCACTGCTTCTGCGCCAGACGCGGCAGCATCTTCTTCACGTCCAGCCACTTGTTCGGGTTGAGCTTCTCACGCTTGGCCAGGGTGCGGGCGTCTTCCAGGTGGCCGCTGCCGACGTTGTAGGCGGCCAGCGCGAACCAGGTGCGGTCGGGTTCCTGAATGCTGTCGTCGAGCTGCTGCTTGATCAGCATGAAGTACTTGGCACCACCCTGGATGCTCTGCTTCGGGTCCAGGCGATTGGACACGCCCATGGCCTGCGCGGTGCGTTGGGTCAGCATCATCAGGCCGCGCACGCCGGTCTTGGACGTGACTTCCGGCTGCCACATGGATTCCTGGTAGCCGATGGCCGCCAGCAGGCGCCAGTCGACCTGCTCGACCTTGGCGTAGCTCTTGAAGTGCTTCTCGTACTTGGGCAGGCGCTGCTGCAGGTGCTGGGCGAAGGTGTAGGCGCCGACATAGCCGAGTACATCGACATGGCCGTAGTAGCGGTCTTTGAGGCGCTGCAGGGTGCCGTTCTTCTGGGCCTTGTCGAGGAACTCGTTGACCTCGTTGAGCAGGCTGTTGTCTTCACCGGCCGCCACCGCCCAGCGCTGATCGCGGGTGTCGCCCAGGTCGAAGGCGACCCGTACGTTGGGGAAATACACCTGGTTCATCGCCAGTTCGTTGGAATCGACCAGTGTCAGGTCGATCTGGCCTTCATCGACCATGCGCAGCAGGTCGACCACCTCGACAGCGTCGGATTCTTCGTATTCCAGGCCTGGGTACTGTTTTTTCAGCTCGGCCAGCTGGTCGGCATGGCTGCTGCCCTTGAGCACCATGATCTTCTTGCCGACCAGGCCCTTGGCCTCGGTGGGGCGGGAGCGGCCGTTGCGGTAGATGACCTGTGGGGTGACTTCCAGGTAAGGGTGAGAGAATTTTGCCTGGGCCTTGCGCCGCTCGCTGCTGACCAGGCCGGCGGCGGCCAGCACCGGGCCGGAGGGCTTGCCCAGTTCGTCGAACACTTGGTCGAGGTTGTCGGCGGTCTCGATCTGCAGCTTTACGCCGAGATCGTCGGCGAAATGCTTGACCAGTTCGTATTCGAAGCCGGTTTCGCCGTTGCGATCCTGGAAATAGGTGGCCGGGCTGTTGCGGGTGATGACGCGCAGCACGCCATCCTCCTTCACGCGCTCTAGGGTGCTGGGTTTTTCAACACAGGCACCGAGCATCAGAAAGAGTCCGGTTGCGAGAAGCCATTTGGCGCAACGCTGGCGCAGAGCAGTATGGGCGAACATAGCTTGCAGTATACGCAAAGGACGAGGGCCGCCATATCTCGACAACGGTTAGCTTGTCTGGTACCGCGTTCTGTGATGGAAGCTGCAAGCCGCGAGCTGCAAGCGGCAAGAAAAAAGCAGGTGGCGCGCAGGTCGCTTTTTTCTTGCCGCTTGCCGCTTGCAGATGGTCGCTTTTTTTTGACCCCGAAGTCCGGTTCCGCCGCCCGGCAGCATTGCCCTCTGGCGGGTGCCGAAAGCCGCGGAATTAGGCTAGAATGCACGGCCTCTAAGCACACCCCTTCCTGAGGCTGTCCCGACGATGTTGATCCTGCGCGGCGCTCCTGCCCTTTCTGCCTTTCGCCACGGTAAATTACTCGAGCAACTGAGCCAGAAAGTCCCCGCTGTTACTGGTTTGTATGCCGAATTCGCCCACTTCGCCGATGTCGATGGCGAGCTGACCGCCGACCAGCAGCAGGTGCTGGGCCGTCTGCTCAAGTACGGCCCGAGCGTGCCGGTACAGGAGCCGACCGGCCGCCTGTTCCTGGTCGTGCCGCGCCTGGGCACCATTTCGCCCTGGGCCAGCAAGGCCAGCGACATCGCCCACAACTGCGGCCTGCAGTCGATCCAGCGCCTGGAGCGCGGCATCGCCTACTACGTTGCCGGTAACCTGAGCGAAGCCGATGCACTGGCCGTCGCCGCCGAACTGCACGACCGCATGACCCAGCGCGTGCTGGCCCAGCTGGAACAGGCGTCCGACCTGTTCAGCCACGCCAAGCCCAAGCCGATGACCTCGGTGGATATCCTGGGCGGTGGCCGAGACGCGCTGGCCAAGGCCAACGTCGACCTGGGCCTGGCCCTGGCCGAAGACGAGATCGACTACCTGGTCGCGGCTTTCCAGAACCTTGCGCGCAACCCGAACGACATCGAACTGATGATGTTCGCCCAGGCCAACTCCGAGCACTGCCGCCACAAGATCTTCAACGCCAGTTGGGACATCGACGGCCAGGCTCAGGAAAAGAGCCTGTTCGGCATGATCAAGAACACCTACCAGATGCACAGCGAAGGTGTGTTGTCGGCTTACAAGGACAACGCCTCGGTGATCGTCGGCAGCGTGGCCGGCCGTTTCTTCCCGAACCCTGAGACCCGCCAGTACGGCGCGGTGCAGGAGCCGGTGCACATCCTGATGAAGGTCGAGACGCACAACCACCCGACCGCCATCGCGCCATTCTCCGGTGCCTCCACCGGCTCCGGCGGCGAAATCCGTGACGAAGGCGCTACCGGCCGCGGTGCCAAGCCCAAGGCTGGCCTGACCGGTTTCACCGTGTCCAACCTGCGTATTCCGGGCTTCGAACAGCCGTGGGAGCAGGCATACGGCAAGCCTGAGCGCATCGTCGACGCACTCGACATCATGGTCGAAGGCCCGCTGGGTGGTGCTGCGTTCAACAACGAATTCGGTCGCCCGGCACTGACTGGCTACTTCCGTACCTTCGAGCAGGCGATCAACACCCCGCACGGCGAAGAAGTGCGCGGCTACCACAAGCCGATCATGCTCGCAGGCGGCATGGGCAACATCCGTGAAGAGCACGTGCAGAAGGCCGAAATCACCGTCGGTGCCAAGCTGATCGTGCTCGGCGGCCCAGCCATGCTGATCGGCCTGGGTGGCGGTGCGGCTTCGTCGGTCGCCACCGGCGCCAGCTCCGCCGACCTGGACTTCGCTTCGGTACAGCGCGAAAACCCGGAAATGGAGCGCCGTTGCCAGGAGGTCATCGACCGCTGCTGGCAGCTGGGTGACAAGAACCCGATCGCCTTCATCCATGACGTCGGCGCCGGTGGTATCTCCAACGCCTTCCCTGAGCTGGTCAACGACGGTGGCCGCGGTGGCCGTTTCGAACTGCGTAACGTGCCCAACGACGAGCCGGGCATGGCCCCGCACGAAATCTGGAGCAACGAGTCGCAGGAACGTTACGTGCTGGCCGTCAGCGCCGTCGACTTCGACCGCTTCCAGGCCATCTGTGAGCGTGAGCGCTGCCCGTTCGCCGTGGTCGGCGAGGCGACTGAAGAGCCGCACCTGACCGTTACCGACAGCCACTTCGGCAACACGCCGGTGGACATGCCGCTCGACGTGCTGCTGGGCAAGCCGCCGCGCATGCACCGCTCGGTCACCCGCGAAGCCGAGCTTGGCGATGAGTTCGACCCAAGCACCCTGTCGCTGGCCGATTCCGTCGAGCGCGTGCTGCACCACCCAGCGGTGGCCAGCAAGAGCTTCCTGATCACCATCGGCGACCGCACCATCACTGGCCTGGTAGCCCGTGACCAGATGGTTGGCCCATGGCAGGTGCCGGTGGCTGACTGCGCCGTCACCGCGACCAGCTTCGACGTCTACACCGGTGAAGCCATGGCCATGGGTGAACGCACCCCGCTGGCCCTGCTCGACGCCCCGGCGTCTGGGCGCATGGCCATCGGCGAAACCCTGACCAACCTGGCGGCCTCGCAGATCGAGAAGCTGTCCGACATCAAGCTGTCGGCCAACTGGATGTCCGCCGCCGGCCACCCAGGTGAAGATGCCCGCCTGTACGACACGGTCAAGGCCGTGGGCATGGAGCTGTGCCCTGAGCTGGGTATCACCATCCCGGTCGGCAAAGACTCGATGTCGATGAAGACCAAGTGGAGCGAAGAGGGCGTCGAGAAGAGCGTGACCTCGCCGATGTCGCTGATCATCACCGGCTTCGCCCCGGTCACCGACATTCGCAAGACCCTGACCCCGCAACTGCGCATGGACAAGGGCGAGACCGACCTGGTCCTGATCGACCTGGGCCGTGGCCAGAACCGCATGGGCGCCTCGATCCTGGCGCAGACCCACGGCAAGTTGGCCAATGCCGCACCGGACGTCGACGATGCCGAGGACCTCAAGGCCTTCTTCGCCGTGATCCAGGGCCTCAACGCCGATGGTCACCTGCTGGCCTACCACGACCGTTCCGATGGTGGCCTGATGACCACCGTGCTGGAAATGGCCTTCGCCGGCCATTGTGGCCTCGACCTGGAACTGGACACGCTGACCAGCAAGCCAGAAAAAGTCGCCGCCATCCTCTTCAACGAAGAGCTGGGTGCGGTGATCCAGGTTCGCCAGGATGCCACCCCGGACGTACTGGCTCAGTTCAGCGCCGCTGGCCTGGGTGAAGACTGCGTCGCGGTGATCGGCCAGCCGATCAACAACAGCGAAGTGGTCGTGCGCCTGAACGGCGAGGAGCTGTTCAAAGGCGACCGTCGCCTGCTGCAACGCCAGTGGGCCGAGACCAGCTACCAGGTTCAGCGCCTGCGTGACAACGCCGAATGCGCCGACCAGGAATTCGACGCGCTGCTCGAAGAAGACAACCCGGGCCTGTCGGTCAAGCTGGGCTTTGACGTCAATGACGACATCGCCGCGCCGTACATCAAGAAAGGCGTGCGCCCGCAAGTGGCGATCCTGCGTGAGCAGGGCGTCAACGGCCAGGTCGAGATGGCTGCCGCCTTCGACCGCGCCGGCTTCGCCGCCATCGACGTGCACATGAGCGACATCCTTGCCGGCCGCGTTGATTTTGAAGCCTTCAAGGGCTTGGTTGCCTGCGGTGGTTTCTCCTACGGTGACGTGCTGGGTGCCGGTGAAGGCTGGGCCAAGTCAGCGCTGTTCAACGCCCGTGCCCGCGATGCCTTCCAGGCCTTCTTCGAGCGTACCGACAGCTTCGCCCTGGGCGTGTGCAACGGTTGCCAGATGATGTCCAACCTGCACGAGCTGATTCCTGGCACCGAGTTCTGGCCGCACTTCGTGCGTAACCGTTCGGAGCAGTTCGAAGCCCGTGTGGCCATGGTCGAGGTGCAGAAGTCCAACTCGATCTTCTTGCAGGGCATGGCCGGTTCGCGCATGCCGATCGCCATCGCCCACGGCGAAGGCCATGCCGAGTTCGCCAACGAAGCAGCATTGCTGGAAGCCGACGTGTCCGGTTGCGTGGCCCTGCGCTACGTCGACAACCACGGCAAGGTCACCGAAACCTACCCGGCCAACCCGAACGGCTCGCCGCGCGGTATCACCGGCCTGACCAGCCGCGACGGCCGTGTGACCATCATGATGCCGCACCCAGAGCGTATGTTCCGCGCCGTGCAAAACTCCTGGCGCCCGGATGAGTGGCAGGAAGATGCCGCGCTGATGCGTATGTTCCGCAACGCGCGGGTCTGGGTGAACTAAGGCGTGTACAAGCTCGCCTTCTTCGTCCCGGCCAGCCATGTCGAGGTGGTCAAGGCCGCTGTGTTTGCCGCTGGCGGCGGACGCATCGGTGACTATGACCACTGCGCCTGGCAAACCCTGGGCCAAGGCCAGTTTCGCCCGTTGGATGGCAGCCAGCCATTTCTCGGGCAAGCCGGGCAGGTCGAGGTGGTGGAGGAGTGGAAGGTGGAGCTGGTGGTGGCCGACGACCTGATCGCTCAGGTCGTCGCTGCGCTCAAGCAGAGCCACCCGTACGAGACGCCAGCCTACGAGGTCTGGCGGCTCGCCGAGTTCTAGACCGCATCAGCCGATTCGCGGGGTTACCCGCGAAGAGGCCCTTTCAACCGGCCACAATCTCGCGGCCTTGCTCGCCTCGCCGCAACCCCGCACATGCCAACAACCCCACCTCGAACAGCACCCACATCGGCACCGCCAGCATCGTCTGCGAAAACACGTCCGGCGGCGTCAGAATCATCCCCACCACAAAACACCCGACAATCACGTAGGGCCTGCTGCGCCTGAGCGTCGCGACATCCGCTAGCCCCACCCACACCACAATGAACGTCGCCACCGGGATCTCGAACGCCAGCCCGAACGCCAGGAACAGCGCCATGATGAAGTCCAGGTACTGGCTGATGTCGGTCATCATCGCCACGCCATCGGGCGTCACGCTGGCGAAAAAGCCGAACATCATCGGGAACACCAGAAAGAACGCGAATGCCATGCCGGCATAGAACAGCAAAATGCTCGACACCAGCAGCGGCAGGGCAATGCGCCGTTCGCGGCGGTACAGGCCCGGCGCCAGAAACCCCCACGCCTGGTGCAGCAACAGCGGCATGGCGACGAACAACGCGCACATTGCTGTCAGCTTGAAAGGGGTCAGAAAGGGTGAGGTGACACTGGTCGCGATCATGCTGGCGCCTTCTGGCAGGAAGCGGCGCAGCGGTTCGGAGATCAGTGTGTAGAGGGGCTGGGCGAAGGGGAACAGCCCTGCGAATACCAACGCGACCACTGCCAGGCAGCGCACCAGGCGCTTGCGCAGCTCGCGCAGGTGCTCGGTCAGCGGCATCGCTGCCGCAGGGTCCATGGCGAGGCTCATGAGGCATTCTCCCTGGGCACTGGGACGGTTGCCGGGTCATTGGCCGGTTGCGCAGCAAGGCTGATGCCCTGGCGAATGTCCTGCTCAAGGCGCTGCAGGGGCGCACTGTCGAAGTTGGGCAACTCGATCTCCCGCTCCATCTGTGCGCGCAGGCCGTGCATGGCCCTGCGCGCCTGGCCCAGGCCGCGCCCGAGCGTGCGCGCCGCAACCGGCAGCCGCTCGGGCCCGAGCACCAGCAGTGCGACGATGCCAACCAGCAGCAACTCGCTGAAGCCTACCTCGAACATCAGGCCTGACGGTCCGCTTGCGGCTGTGGCGTAGCCTGGCCGGTCAGCGGTGCCTGCTGTTGTACCTGAGCCGCCCCGGGCGCGTTGACGTCGTTGTCACCGCCCATGGACTTGCGAAACCCCTGGATCGCCTCGCCAACATCGCTGCCCAGGCCCTTGAGGCGCTTGGTACCAAACAGCAGGAATACGATCATCAGTACGATCACCAGTTGCCAGATGCCAATGCCACCCATTGCGACTACTCCTGTAAGGCCATGAAAAGGAAGGGCAATCCTGCCTCGTGTAGATGACGTGAACATGACGGAAAGCGCCATTGCCATCTACCTGCAACAACCGGCGTGTTGACTGGCGCTTTTACGGGCCATGAGAGGCGCACGCGGATGGGCGGCAGACGACAGCAGGGCGCGGCCCTGCTGATGGTAATGGTGGTGTTGGCGATGCTCGCGGCTGGTATGGCCTGGCTGGTGGAGGATGGCCGGCGCCAGGTCGATGAAGTGCGCCTGTTGCACCAACGGGTGCAGGTGCGGGCGATGGAACAGGCCGGCCTGGCCTATGCCGAGCAGGCGCTGCGCGACCCGGCCTGGCGGCTTAGCCCGTTGTTCTGGCAGGCGTTGCGTGGGCAGCCGCTGAACTACGACTTTGGCGCAGGCCAGGCGCAATTGCGGGTACGCGACCAGCACACCTGCTTCAACGTCAACGCGTTGCTCGGTGCCGACGGTGAACGTGCCGAGCGCCAGTTGCGCCGCCTGCTGGGCGATGACATGGCGGCCGAGCGCCTGGTCGACGGCCTGGCCGACTGGCTCGACAGTGACAGCGATGCGCGTTTGCAGGGGGCCGAGAGTGCCCAGTACCTGCGCCAGCAACCCCCGCGCCTCGCGGCCAATCAGGCGATGCTCGACACCAGCGAGCTGAACCTGCTGCTGGAGCCGGACGCCACGCGCCAGCGCCGCTACCCGATGCTGTGCGCCCTGCCGCAGACCACGGGCTGGCGCTTGAACGTCAATGCCCTGGGGTTGGAGCATCTGCCGTTGCTCGATGCCCTGTATGAGGGGCGGTATTCGCGTTCGCTGCTCAGCCGCATCGTCAGTGGCCGGCCGGCGTCAGGCTACGTGGATGCGGCGGCGCTGCGCCAGGCGTTGGGGGCGGTGGATGACGAGACGTTCGAACGGTTGAGCGAAGGGTTGCTGCTCAACAGTGGGCACTTTGTGTTGCAGCTGTCGTTCGAGGAAGAGGGGCGGGTGATGCGCAGCGAGTTCCAGGTGGAGGCGCTGGGGGTGGTGCAGTGGCACGCACGCGTGCCGGCGCAGCAGGTGCGGGTGCGTAGCCGGGAGCCGATGCTCTGGTGAACCTTGGCGGCCTCTTCGCGGGGCAAGCCCGCTCCCACAGGTACCCCACTGTCCTTGAGGCTAGGGGGTTGCTTGTGGGTGCGGGCTTGCCCCGCGAAGAGGCCGGTACAGCCAGCGCAAGGCTGACTGACCAGCTCCCGGTCAGGCGGTGCCGATCTCCCCGCCATCATCACGCTGAATCACCACCGTCGAAGCCCGCGGCCTTACCGTAGCGCCTGCCGGCGTAGCATCGGTAGCCTTGTCGGTATACGGCCAGTTCTCCGGATGCTGGATGTTCACGAACATCGATTTGTTGTCCGGGCTGAAGGCAATCCCCGTCACCTCGCAGCCGTTCGGCCCAACGAAGAAACGCCGCAGGTCCACCTGGTTCTGCGCGTTGACTGGCACCTGTTTGCCCGTGGCATCCACCAGGTCTGTCGGGATCACCGCCAGCAACTGGTCGTTGGTGTAATCGGTCAGGGTGCTCTCACCGTTGTCGGTCTCGAACCACAACACGCCGCGGCTATCGAAACTCATGCCATCGGGGCTGGCGAACTGGTTCAGCTCGGTCAGCCCGGAGCGGTTGATGTCGGCGGTGCCGGCAGCGTTGGCGCCAAACACGAAAATGTCCCAGGTGAAGCTCAGCTGATCGTCGCTGTCGTGCCAGCGGATGATGTGGCCGTGACGGTTCGGGCCACGCGGGTTGGCGGCGTCGACTTTTTCCGGGGTGCGCGCGCTGTTGTTGGTCAGGGTCAGGTAGACATCGCCATTGAGCGGGTTGACTGTGGTCCATTCCGGGCGGTCCATCGGGGTCGCGCCCACGGCATCGCCCGCACCGCGAGTGTTGAGGATGATGCCCGGCAGGTCGCCGTACAGCGCGCCAAGGGTGCTGCCGCCGGTGGTGGCCGTGGCCACGTCGAGCAGCAGCCATACACCTGTGCCGTCGGCATTGAAGCGGGCCACGTAGAGCTTGCCCTGGTCCATGTATTTGGCACCGGTGGCCAGGCGGTCGGCCGGGCTGGCATCGGCGGCGTCCCACACGGCGGTGGAGACGAACTTGTACAGGTACTCGTTGTTTGAGTCGTCACCCATGTACCAGACCAGCGGCTTGCCGGCCACCGGCAGGCCCGGGCAGCAGCCTTCGTGGCGGAAGCGGCCCAGCGCGGTGCGCTTGGTGGCCAGGGTGGCGTTGTTGTACGGGTCGATTTCGACGATGTAGCCGTAGGTGCTGGCTTCGTTGCGGTAGTCGTCGGTGGCGCTGGCGCCTTTGACGGTGACGTCGAAACGGGTGAATTCGTCGGCCACTTCGGTGCTGTCACCGGCAGCGCTTTCCCATTTGTACTGGCCGCTGGAGGTGCCCACGCCGATGCGGCGCTGGTCTTCAGGGCGGGTGCCCTTGTTGACGAAGATGCCCGGCCAGTTCTCTTCACAGGTCAGGTAAGTGCCCCATGGGGTGTAGCCGTTGCCGCAGTTGTTGTTGGTGCCGCGGCAGTGGGTGCCGGCACTGGAGTACTTGGTCTTGACGTGGTCGGTGCCGCGTAGCGGGCCAGTGATTTCCATGCGCGAGGCGGTGGTGAAGCGACGGTTCAGTGGGTCGTTGTCGACCACCTGCCAGCGCCCGCTGACCTTCTGCAGGCGCACCACGCCAGCGCCGTGGGCGTTGATCTCTTTGCGAATTTCTTCGACCGGGCGCTTGCCGTTGACATCAACGGTCGGGCCGGCCGGGTGCAGGGCGGCCGCGTCGATGTACTCGAAGTTGATGGCCAGCAAGCCGTCTTCGGAGCTGCCATTGATAGGGAAGAAGTGCATGCCGTCGTGGTGCATGCCCATGGCATTGGCCTGGTCGGTCGAGGTGTTGCTGCCATCGGACTTCCACGGGTTGGCATTGCTGTTCAGCGGGGTGCCCCACGGCGCCAGCACGTAGGCGCTGTAGCCTGCCGCGACGACACAGGCATCGGTGCGCGAGCCTGGGATGGACTGGAAGCCCAGTGCCAGTTTCGGCACTTCTGGCTCGGTTACGGGTGGTTCGGTCACCGGTGGCTCGGTGACAGGATCATCGTGATCGGAACCGCCACCACCGTCGAAGCAGCCTGTCAGGCCGGTACCGGCGATCATGGCGATGGCGGCGCCCAGGCTGCCACGCATGATGCTGCGGCGGCTGAGGTAAGCGTCCATGACGCTGGCCATCGGCAGATTGCCGCTGTGGTTCCGGTCCAGGTTGTCGCCGGTATCTCGACTCATCAGGGTGTCCTTATGTTTGGCTGAGTTGGAGGAAACCGCGACTTTAGAGCGCAAGTATGATGATTCCTTGGCAGAAATATGAATGCGCGCTTAAAACTACACGTTCTTACTTTCGAGCCTGACAGATCAATTCGGAATTGCTGTCGGATTTCTGCCATCAAACTGTCATGCGAACGCCGCAACATCCGGAGCCCAACGTGAACTTGGTTAAGGATGGCGGGCTCGATGGCAAGCAGTGTGAACAGGCGCGAAGTGATCAGCTGGATGGGCGTCGGTGCCTTGGCACCCTTGCTCGGCGCCTGTTCCGCCTTGCCAGGGCAGCGCGCAGGCAGCGCCAACCTTGATTTGCTGTATGTCGCCGACACCCTTGATGCTCGCCAACCCGGCCGGGCTGTGGTTCCGGCGACGCGCCTGGGGCCGGTCAGCCACCTCGGGCGTGCGCCGTGGATGACCGGTGCCAGCGCCAGCATCGCCTTTCCGCAGCTGGCGCCACTGCTCGATGCCGGCCGGGCCGACGAGGCCAACCTGGGTGGCTATGCCGTACTCGCCGCCTTGCTGGAGCAATTGCGTGGCGAGGCCGGTGCAGGCAACAGCCTGACCCTGGAGAACGGCCAAGGCTGGAATGGCAGCGGCCTGGCCTACCTGACCCAGGGTGAAAGTGGCGTGCAGGGCAGCCAACTGCTGGGCAGCGAAGCGCGGGTCAGCAGTGACGAGCGCGTGCTCTGGCCACAACGCAGCGCAGCACTCTACCGCCAGGCATCTGCCACTACGCTGGGCGCCGGGCTCGCTGACGAACAACGCCAGGCCCTTGGGCTCGAACCCCTGCAGCTGTTCGAACGGGGCGGCGCGCGTATTGCCGTGGTCGGCGTCACCGACCCTTACGCGCAAGACCAGAAAGCCTCCCTCAAACAGTGGTATCAGGCCTTGCTGCCGGTTTTCCAACAGGCCCGGCGCGAGGCCGACCTGGTGGTGGCCCTGGCCGATGTCGGTACCGGGCCGGGGCTGTGGCTGGCTGAACGGCTGCCGGCCATCGACCTGTTGCTGTGCGCGCGTGGCCAGGACCTGTGGCCAACGCCGGTGCAGGCCACCCAGGCCAGCGGCCGCCGCGTGCCGGTGCTGTTCGCCGGCTGCCGGGGCAGCGGTGCGTTTCGCTTGCGCTGCAAGCAGGTGGCGGGGCAATGGCAGTTCGAGGGGCGCTTCTTCCCGGCGTTCGAACAGACGCTTTCACCGGCAGCGCAGGTGCGTGCCGGGCAATTGCAGGCGCAGTTGAACCAACAGCGCGCCGGCCACGCGGCGTGGCTCGATCAACCGCTGGCCCGGGCGCCCCAGGCGCTGTGGCGGCGTGACACCCGTGGCGGCAGCTGGGACCGCCTGCTGCATCAGGCTTTGGCCGATGACGGCAGCCTGCCAGTGTTGCTGCCGGGCCTGCGTTACGACTGCCCGTTGGCGGCAGGTACAGCGATTACCCGTGAGCACCTGATCAGCCTGACCGGCGGTTACCCGGCCCCGGTGGTCGAGGCTCCAGCCCGGCAGGTCGAGCAAGTGCTGGAAAATGCCGCAGAACAGCTGTTCGGCGACCCGTTGCTGCTGGACAACAGCCAGGACCTGCCGCGCTGGCAGGGCCAGGCCTGGCAAGTCAGCTACAGCCCCCAGGGCAAACGCATCAGCGGCCTGCAGCCGACCGAGGGGTTGTGCCGCACGTTTGGCCTGCAGTTCGCGTCGCAGGCCGGCGAGCCGCTCTGGCAACGGGTAGAGGCCTGGCTGGCACGGCAGGCGCCTGACTGGCAACTGACAGCGCTGCAATGGCCCGAAGTGCGCTATGTGCAGGGTCACCCAGGCTGGCACCCCCGGCAGATGGCCTCGTGAGCTTCGCTTCGCGGCTGATCACCGGTGGCTGCCTGACCCTGGCCGGCTGGCTCGCTGCACAGTGCGTGTTGCAACTGGGCCGCCAGCCACAACCGGCCAGCCGCTCGCCGGCCACCGAGACGCAACTGCCGGGGTTGATGGTCGGCCACTGGCAGGCGCCCGTCGACGACGGCGCGATCGTCATCACCCGTTTGCCCTTGCACTACCTCGGTGGCCTCAAGGCCCAGCCGTTGTCGGCCAGCGTGGTGGTGCTGCGTTACGAACAGCAGGTGCGCACCCTGGCCCGCGGCCAGCGCCTGGCACCGGGGATCGTGCTGCAGGACATCGACAGCGATGGCCTGATTTTCAATAACCAGGGGCGGCGCGAACGCCTGCCCTGGCCGCCACGCCCCGCCGTGACCGGCCTCAAGCGGCAAGGATGAACGATGCCTGTTAGATACTGCATGGCGGCTGCACTGAGCCTGGCCTTGTCCGTGGGCCTGCCGGTTGCGAGCGCCGAGGAGCCGGTGTTCGATGACGACGGCACGCCGATGTACGAGGTGAACTTCGTCGACACCGAGCTGGGTGAATTCATCGACAGCGTGTCGCGCATCACCGGTACCACGTTCATCGTCGACCCGCGGGTCAAGGGCAAGGTCACCGTGCGCACCGTCGACCTGCACGACGCCGATGCCATCTATGACATCTTCCTCGCCCAACTGCGCGCCCAGGGCTACGCCACCGTCGACCTGCCCAATGGCAGCGTGAAGATCGTCCCCGACCAGGCGGCGCGCCTGGAGCCGGTGCCGGTGGAGCCTGCCGGGCAGCAGGGCGCAGGCAGCGACAGCGTGGCTACCCGCGTATTCAATGTGCGCAACGCCGCCACCGAGCAGGTGCTTGGCATACTCAAGCCATTGATCGACCCACGGGTTGGGGTGATCACCCCGTACCCGGCGGCGCACCAGTTGGTCGTCACCGACTGGCGCAGCAACCTCGAACGCATCGCCAGCCTGCTGCGTCAGCTCGACCGCCCCAGCGAGACGGCGGGCAGCAGCAGTACCCAAGTCATCTATTTGCGGCACGCCACGGCCAGTGAAGTGGTCAAGGTGCTGCGCGGGCTCAGCCAGGAAGGCATGGCGCCGGCAGAAGGCGTGGCCGAGGGCGAAGCCAAGGACCGGCCGGTGATGGCCGCCCCCGGTGGCTCGGGCATTCGCCTGGAATACGAAGAGGGTACCAACGCTGTAGTCATGGTCGGCCCCGACAGCGAGCTGGCCGCCTACCGTGCCATCGTCGAGCAGCTGGATATCCGCCGTGCCCAGGTGGTGGTCGAGGCGATCATCGCCGAGGTGTCCGACAGCAGTGCCCAGGAGCTGGGTGTGCAGTGGCTGTTCGCCGATGAGAAGTTCGGTGCCGGTATCGTCAACTTCGGCAGCAACGGGGTGAACATCGCCAACATCGCCGGGGCTGCCGCCGGCGAAGACACCGAGGCACTGGGCAAGCTGTTGTCTGCCACCGCCGGGGCCACTGCCGGCATCGGCCACTTCGGCGGCGGTTTCAACTTCGCCATGCTGGTCAATGCGCTCAAGGGCAAGAGCGGCTTCAACTTGCTGTCCACGCCAACCTTGCTGACCCTGGACAACGCCGAGGCGTCGATCCTGGTTGGCCAGGAAGTGCCCTTCGTCACCGGCTCGGTGACGCAGAACAACGCCAACCCCTACCAGACCATCGAGCGCAAGGAGGTCGGGGTCAAGCTGCGGATCAAACCGCAGATCAACATCGACAACAGCGTGCGCCTGGACATCGTCCAGGAGGTCTCGTCGATTGCCGACTCCAGCGCTGCCAGCGATGTGATCACCAACAAGCGTGAGATCAAGACCAAGGTCATGGTCGAAGACAACGGCCTGGTGATTCTGGGCGGCCTGATCAGCGACGAGCTGAGTACCAGCAACCAGCGCGTACCGCTGCTGGGTGACATCCCTTACCTGGGCCGCCTGTTCCGCTCCGACGCCAGCAAGAACACCAAACAGAACCTGATGGTCTTCATTCGCCCGCGCATCCTGCGCGATGGGCCGAGCCTGGCCGGGCTCAGCGAAGGCAAGTACCGCACCCTGCAGCAGACCACCCCGCTGCAACTGCCGGACCTTGCCGGTGCTGAAGGCACCACGCCGCTGCTGCAGGTGTTCCCCGCCAGCCGGGCGCGCCTGGACGGCGGTAACTGGTGATGTTGCCCTATCGGCTGGCACGCCAGGCAGGCCTGGCCATGACCCCCGGGCAAGACGGCTGGCAATTGTGGCTGCGCCGCGACGCCGACAGCGAGGTGTTGCAGGAGCTGCTGCGGGTGCATGGCCAGCCCGGTGCGCTGGCCTACCTGGAGCCCGCAGCATTCGACGAGCAACTGGCACAGCTGTATCAGGGCGGCGATGCGGCCACCGCAGCGCTGATCGAAGGTATCGGCGACCAGGTCGACCTGGACAGCCTGATGAGCGAGATGCCGCGCATCGAGGACTTGCTCGAAAGCGATGACGAGGCGCCGGTGATTCGCCTGATCAACGGGCTGTTCGGCCAGGCCTTGCGCCTGCGTGCCTCGGATATCCATATCGAGACCTTCGAACAGAGCCTGGTAGTGCGCCTGCGGGTCGACGGCCACCTGCGCGAGGTGCTGCGCCCGCCGCGGGCGCTGTCGGCGATGCTGGTGTCACGCATCAAGGTCATGGCGCGGCTGGACATCGCCGAGAAACGCCAGCCCCAGGATGGCCGCATCACCTTGCGGGCGGCAGGGCGCGAGGTCGATGTGCGGGTCTCGACGCTGCCGGGCATTCACGGTGAACGGGTGGTGATGCGCGTGCTCGACAAGCAGGCCAGCCTGCTGGCGCTGGACAACCTGGGCATGCCGGCCGCCGTGCTGCAAGGTCTGCGCAGTTGCCTGGCGCGGCCCAATGGCATCGTGCTGTCCACCGGCCCCACCGGCTCGGGCAAGACCACCACGCTGTACGCCAGCCTCAACAGCCTCAACGATGGCAGCCGCAACATCCTTACCGTTGAAGACCCGGTGGAGTACGCCATCGCCGGCATCGGCCAGACGGCCATCAACCCACGCGCCGGGCTGACATTTGCCACTGGCCTGCGCGCCATCCTGCGCCAGGACCCGGATGTGATCATGCTCGGCGAAATCCGTGACCAGGAAACCGCGCAGATTGCCGTGCAAGCCAGCCTCACCGGCCACCTGGTGTTGTCGACCCTGCACACCAACAGTGCGGTGGGGGCGGTGACCCGCCTGCGTGACATGGGCATTGAACCCTTTCTGATCGCGTCGTGCCTGCGCGGTGTGCTGGCGCAGCGCCTGGTGCGGCGGCTGTGCCAGTGTGCGGTGGCGCAGCCGCTGCAAACCGCCGAACGTGACTTGTGGCCCGAGCTGTGTGCGCTGGGCAGCAGTTACCACGCCGTCGGTTGCGAGCAGTGCCAGGGCAGCGGCTATGTCGGGCGCCTGGGCCTGTACGAATTCGTCGAGCTTGACCCCGGCCTGATCGCGCTGCTGTACGACGGCGCCAGTGAACAAGCCATGCAGGACTACCTGGTCGACCGTCGGCGCAGCCTGGTAGCCATGGCCAGCGATTGCCTGGCGCGTGGCGAGACCAGCCTGGCCGAAGTGCTGCGCGTGGTACAGGGCTGAGCCATGCCGACCTATCGTTATCAAGCCGTCGACCTGGCCGGCAAGACCTACAAGGCCAGCCTGCAGGCCGACAGCGAGCGCCATGCGCGCCAGCTGTTGCGTGAGCGGGGCCTGTTCGCCCGCCAGTTGCAGCGCCACGAGGCAGGCGTGCGGCAACCCCGCCGCCAGCGCCTGAGCCGTGCGCAACTGTGCGAACTGACCCGCCAGCTGGCGACCTTGACCGGTGCAGGCATCCCCTTGGTCGATGCCCTGGCCACCCTCGAACGGCAACTGCGCCAGCCTGCCTTGCACAGCGTGCTGGTGGCCTTGCGCGGTTCGCTCGCCGAAGGCCTGGGGCTGGCGCGCAGCCTGGCCCGCCAGGGGGCGCCGTTCAGCGGCCTGTACTGTGCGCTGGTCGAGGCCGGTGAGCGCTCCGGGCGCCTGGCCCAGGTGCTCACGCGCCTGGCCGATCACCTGGAACAGGTGCAACGCCAGCAGCACAAGGCGCGTACTGCATTGATCTACCCCTGTGTGCTGATGGGTGTATCGCTTGCCGTGGTAATCGGCCTGATGACCTTCGTCGTGCCCAAGCTCACCGAGCAGTTTGCCCATGCCGGGCAGAGCCTGCCGTTGATAACCGCCTTGCTGATCGGCCTGAGCCAGGGGCTGGTGCACGCCGGGCCCTGGTTGCTGGGCCTGGCGATGCTGCTGACGCTGCTCGGTGGCTGGCTGCTGCGCAAGCCGCACTGGTGCCTGCGCCGTGATGAGTTGCTGTTGCGCCTGCCGCGTGTGGGCGGCCTGTTGCAGGTACTGGAAAGCGCGCGGCTGGCACGTAGCCTGGCGATTCTCAGCAGCAGCGGCGTGGCCCTGCTCGAAGCCCTGCAGGTGGCCACCGAGACAGTTTCCAACCGGCGCATCCGCCTGGCCATGGAGCAGGTGCGCCAGCAGGTGCAGGGCGGCACCAGCCTGCACCGCGCGCTGGATGCCTGCCAACAGTTTCCGCCGTTGCTGGTGAACATGGTCGGCAGTGGCGAGGCCAGCGGCACCCTGGCCGACATGCTGGAACGGGTGGCCGACGACCAAGAGCGCGGTTTCGCCCGCCAGGTGGACACCGCCATGGCGCTTTTCGAACCGCTGATGATTCTGGTGATGGGCGCCGTGGTGCTGTTCATCGTGCTGGCGGTGCTGCTGCCGATCATGCAACTCAACCAGGGCCTGCAATTGTGAACACAAGGAGTACTTCCATGCAGCATCGTCGTAACCGTCAGCGTGGCTTCACCCTCATGGAGATCATGGTGGTGATCTTCATCATCGGCCTGTTGATCGCCGTGGTCGCACCCAGTGTGCTCGGCAACCAGGACAAGGCCATGCGGCAGAAGGTCATGGCAGACCTGGCCACACTCGAACAGGCGCTGGACATGTACCGGCTGGATAACCTGCGTTTTCCCAGTAACGAGCAAGGCTTGGCTGCGCTGGTGAAAAAGCCCGAGCAGGCGCCGCTACCGCGTGCCTGGCGCAGCGATGGCTATGTGCGCCGCCTGCCGCAAGACCCATGGGGGACGCCGTACCAGTACCGCATGCCTGGCGAGCATGGGCGCGTTGATGTCTATTCGCTGGGTGCCGATGGTGTGCCTGGCGGCGAAGGGCAGGATGCCGACCTGGGTAACTGGGCGCTGTAAGGGTGCGCCGTGAACAAGGCTTCAGCCTGATCGAATTGCTGGTGGTGCTGGCCATCGCCGGGTTGATGACCACCCTGGCCGTGGCCTGGCTCGACAGCGGCAAGACGAATGTCGACCAAGCGCTGCAACGCCTGGCGGCCGAAACCCGGACCCAGGCGGCGCTGGCCCGCCATGCCGGGCAGTTGCGCGGGTTGCGCTGGACTGGCCAGCGGCCGGAGTTTGTCCGCCGCGAGGGCAACGCCTGGGTGGTCGAGACCGTCGCGCTCGGCGACTGGCCCAAGGGCCTGCGCCCGGACTGGCCCGCCAGCGCGCAGCCGCAGCTTCTGTTCACGCCGCAAGGCTGGGCCCAGCCGGGCTCGGTGCGCTGGCAATGGGCCGAAGGCAGCCAGCAATGGGCCTGGCGCCGCGATGGCAAGCTACAGATGGCGCCACTGCCATGAAGCGCCAGCAGCGCGGTTTCACCCTGCTGGAAGTGACCGTGGCCCTGGCGATTGCCGCCGTGCTGGCGGTGATCACCAGCCAGGTCTTGCGCCAGCGCCTGGCGGTGCAGGACAACCTGCAGCAGCACCGCCTTGGCCTGCTGTGCGCGCGCGAGCTGCAAGCCCGTTTCGTCGTCGAACAGTACTGGCCGGCCAGCAACCAGGTGGGCGGCCAACTGAGCCAGGGCGGCCAGCTGTGCCATTGGCAGATGCAGTTGCGCCGCACCGGCGTGCGTGACCTGCGCCGGGGCGAACTGCAGGTGTTCGGCGACCGCGACCAGCGGCTGCCGCTTGGCCAATACAGTGTATTTCTGGAGCGCCCATGAAGCGGCATCAGGCAGGCCTTACCCTGATCGAACTGATGGTCGCCCTGGCCCTGACCGCGCTGCTCGGCATCATGCTGGCGGCATTGGTCAACGGCTGGCTGAAGGTGCGTGAGCGGTTGCAGGTGAGCAGTCAGCAAACCTCGGTGCTGGACTTTTGCCTGGCGCTGGAGCGGCGCCTCGACAGCCCGGTGCTGCGCCGGGTGTACGAACAGCGTCTGCCCTTGGCCAGCCGCTGGTTCGATTGGCAACCCGCGAACGGCCAACTGCTGTGGGTGGCGGCCACCGGCCTGCCTGAAGCTGAAGGCGGGTCGCGCCTACAGCGCCAGCGCTTGCGCTTCGAGGCGCGCGAGCAGCGTCTGTTGCTGGAGAGTTCGGCCGACTTGTATGCCGCGACTGCTGCGCGCTGGGTATTGCGCGAGCAACTTGAAGGGGTGAGCAAGGTGAACGTTCTGTATCACCAGGGCGGCCGCTGGCAGCCCTGGCCTTCCGATCAACCGGCGCACCCCGGCCGTGGTGTGCGCCTGGAGCTGCAGCGTGATGGAGCACCGTATGTCTGCACGTTCGTTATTCCCTGGGGGCGTTCATGAAGGTTGATTGGCGTCGACGTTCGCCGGCCCGGCCTTGGCTGTTGTTGCGCCCAGGCAGCCCTTGGGACTGGCTGCTGGTCGAGGGCGGTATCGCGCAGCGCCAGGGGCAGGGCGAGCCCCCGGCGAACCTGCAGGCGCGGGTGGCGTTGATCGTGCCTGCCGAGCACTGCAGCCACTTCCAGTTGCCCGCACCGCCGGGGCTCAGGCGTGAAGAATGGCCATTGTTGCTTGAAGACCGCTTGCTGCAGGGCGCGGATGAGGTGGTGTGTGGGTGTTTGGGCCGTGAAGCCGGGCAGGTGCGGCTACTGACCGTGGCGCGTCAGCATCTGGAGGGCTGGCGCGGGCAGTGTGTGGAATGGGGGGTGTCGGTCGAGTGTTGCTGGGCCGAATTTCAGTTGCTGCCTGCTCCTGAGGCGGGTGTGGCCTGGTGCTGGCAGAAGCCGGGCGGGTTCAGCTTGATGAAGGGGCTGAGCGAAGGCGCGGGCGAACGCTGGTTGGCCTGGCCTGATGTGCTGGGCGATGTGCGGGTCGAACCCTGGCCGCAACTGCGCAGGGTGCCGCTCAAGGGGCGTTGGCCCGACGAGTTGGCGCCGCTCGACAGCCTGCCTGGCCTGTTCGAGCAGCGACGACCTCGCACCTTTGTTGGCCCCTCGCGAGCGCAGCGTCAGTTGATTGTCGCCTGCCTGCTGCTGGCCTGCACCTGGGGCAGCCTGTGGTTGGTCCAGCAATGGCGCCAGGTAAAGCTCTGGCAAGCCCAGGTGCTTGCCGTGACCGGCGAGCAGGCAGGGCCGCGGCAGGCGGCGCAGGCGCTCAAGCGCCTGCGCGAAGCCGAACTGCAGCAGCAATTGCGTGTACGTCAGTTGGCAGACTTGCAGGGGCGCTTGCAGGCCTGGTTACTAGAGCATCCCGGCTGGCGCCTGCAAGCCGTGCGCTTCGACGGCCAACGCTGGCATGTGCGCCTGGAGGGGGAGGGGGCCGCACCGCCCTGGGGCGAGATGGCCAGTGCTGTCGGGGCACAGGTGCAAGTGAACGGGGATGCATCGTCGACCCGTGTGGTTTTCGACCTGGAGGTGGCGACATGAACCGGGACTGGGTACAGCGTCATCGCCTGGCGCTGGCCGGGGGGCTGATTGCGCTGCTGTCGAGCGTGCTGGTTGTACGCGAAGGTCTGGCGCAATGGCACGCGCTTGGCCAATGGCGGGCGTTGGCGCAGAAGGCGGCAGGTTTGCAGGGGGGCGCGCCGCTGAGCTTGGAGCGTCTGCACCAGTCGGCGCAAGCGCGGCGCATCGAGTTGCAGGAAGTGGTCGCACAGGGTGAAGCCTGGCACATGCAGGGTCAGGTGGCCGATGAGCAGGCCCTGCTGGGCTGGGTCGTTTCGCTGCAGAGCGAGGGCGCGCAACCGTTGCAGTGGGGGGTGGAGCAAGCCCCCAACGGCCTGCGTTTTGACCTGGTGCTGCGGCCATGAGCCGGGGCGGCCTGGCGTGGCTGCTGCTGGTGTTCGTGCTGACCTTGCTGGTGGAGCTGCCGGCCAGTTGGCTGGTGCGTGGGTTCGGCCTGCCGGCTACGGGAGTGAGCGGCAGCTTGTGGCAGGGGCAGGCGACGCAACTTGGGCCGTTCGGGCCATTGCAGTGGGCCGTGCAGCCTTGGCGTTTGCAGGGCCAAGGGGCATTGGGCTTTCAGGGGCAGGCCTGGCAGGTGCGGGTTGAAGGCTGGCCTTGGCGTTGGGGGCTTGAGGTTCAGCCCGCAGCGGCACAAGTGACTGTGCCTGCGGCCTATCGCCTGGTCGGGCAATGGCAGGGTACGCTGCGGGTGCACGGTGCGGGGCGGCAATGCCAGGCTGCCGAGGGGCGTATCAGTGTCGCGGACCTGGCGCTGAGTGAACCCTGGTCGTTGGGGTTAGGGCAGGGATGGCTCGAGGTGCAGTGCCGAGGTGGTTGGCATGTGCTGGGGCAGTTGGTGCAGCAGGGGCAGCATCAGTTGCAGGTGGATGCGCACCTGCTGGAGCGACAGGCCCAGGTCACCCTCGCGCTGCAGCCCGATGCCGCCCTGACGCCGCTGCTGCGCGGTGCGCAATGGCTGGGGCCAGAGGCGACAACGGGGCAGCGGCTGATCAGGTGGTAATCACTTGAATGAGGTCGCGGCCATTGATGGATCGCTAACTTATTGATTTATACGGAGGGTCTGTGGGAGCGGGCTTGCCCCGCGAACACCGGCCAAGCCGGTGCCAGGCACCGCGCGGCTTATTCGCGGGGCAAGCCCGCTCCCACAGGATCCCGGCCAAGTCATCACGTCATGGATGGGTTCATGAAAGCGTCGACGGGCAACGGGTTATTCCGCCTTGCCTTGAACGCTCGATACCCACTGCTCGCTGCGGTTGTGCCCGCTGGTGCGCAGTAGGCCCAGGTCAAGCGCATTCTCCCCGTCTGCAGCGCCCTTGCCCTTGGTGAATTCGGCCACCGCAGTGCCCAGGTCCACCGGCGAGTTGGACGCATCGATCGACACATCGCGGCGGTAGTCGCTGCCATTCAAGGTTTCACGGGTAACGGCATTGGCCTTCAACTCGACAGCGCCTTTGCCCGATTGCAGCCGGGCGCCCACCAGGCGGGCATCGCCACCGACCTTGAGATCAAGCCCTTCACTGCCCTTGAGCGTGGCCTGCCTGGTCACGGTGTCGCGCTGTTGGTGTGATACATCCAGGCGCAAAGTCGGGGAAAAACCAGGATCGGCCTTGCTCAAGGCAGCGCCGGCTTTTTTGCCGATTTTGTCACTCAGCGGCCCAGCCAGCGCGTTGGCGGCGTTGGTGTAGCCCTGCGGGTTCTTCTCCTGGCTCAGGCGCAGGTCGCCTTTCACGCTCAAGCTGTCGACGCGGTCCTTGCGGCTGGCAACGCGCAGGTCGCCGCCAACATCACCGGTAATGCGCCCGGCTTCCAGGCTGGCACCTTCGATGCGCGTGTCGCCACGGCTTTGCCACTGGATTTTTTCGGCGCGCAGTTGGCTGGCATTCCACGTGTGGTTGTCTCGTTTGTCCAGCGCCACCTGGGCGCGGCCATGCAGGCCGAGGGTATCGGTAGCGCCCTTGGCCATGTTGAAGCCGGCACCGGCCGTGATGTCGAGGTTGTCGCGTTGCTCGCGGTCGCTCGAAGCTTCGATCAGCATGCCGCCGCCTGCGGCGTTGAGCTCGATCTGTTCGGCCGAGGCTTGCAGGCCCTCAAGGTGCACGGCGATGTCCTCCCGGGCACGGCTGCTGAGGGTGAGCTTGCCCGCGCTTTCGAAGCTGGCATTGACGGCCTGGCTGGCGTCTTCGTTCTGCTTGCCATGGTTGAAGTGACCGCCGACACCGCCACCTTTGGTCGCGCCACTCTTGGCTGCCAGCTCCAGGCCGCCACCCAGGCTGCCGCCCTTGGCCTGCTGGGTATTGCTGGCCGCAGTGACCTGCAAGCGGCCACCACTTTCCAGCACGGTATCGCCGACCTTGGCTTCACGGCTGCCGATACGCGTGCCTTCCAATACAAGGTCAGCCTCACTGCTCAGATGCACAGCGCCCTTGGCGTCGATTTGCGCCACCTGCGCCTTGGTCTGCGCACTGTTCTGCTGGTTGTGATCCAGGTAGCCACGGGTGTCGACGCCGGTGCTGCCGGGGCGGTTGCCGACCTTGGCCCAGGCATTGCCGTCAAGCTGCTTTGATGCCTGGCTGTTACGGTCAGTGGCCTGCGGCAACGACAGCGTGCCGCCGCTGTGCATCACCACAGCGCCGTCGCCACCGTCGATGCGCGTGCCCTCGTACTTGCCATCGCTGCCCAACTGCACCTGGATACCCTGTTGGCCATAGAGGCTGCCGGGCACGGCGGTACTGGCCAGGTCGTGTTTATCCAGCGAGCCGCCTTTACCGGCAATGCGTACATTGAGATCGTTGCCGGTGCTGGTGTCCACGCGGGCATCGCCGCCATAGGCCAGGCGCTGCACGGTATCGGCCTGGGTGTTTTCGGCGGCGCTCAGGTGGTGCTGCGTGGCATCGATCAAGAGCTTGCCGGCGTTAGCCTTCCACGCGGTGCCCTGGTCATCGATGACATCGGCCTTGACCTCGACTGCAGCCCCCGACAACTCACTCACCTGGGCAAAGCCGCGGCGTTGGTTTTCCAGGCGCTTGAGGTGGTCTATGGTCATGTCGGCACCGGCGCTTGGCGCCACCATCGCGTCTTCAGGCGAGCCCTGCTGGAAGCGCGCCGCCTCTTCGCCCAGCACCAGCCGTTCGATGGGGCGGGTCAGGTCACGGTATTCGACGCTGGCGCCCAGGCTGCCTGCCCAGTTGTCGGTGACGCTTTCACGCTCTTGGGTATCTTGCACGGCACGGTTCTCGATGTGCTTGGCGGTTACTTTCAGTTGCTGGCCGGCTTCGACGCGCGCCGCTTCGGTAAGCAAACGCTCGGCGTCCAGCTTCACGTCCCCACTGGCCTGCAACTCGCTGCGTTGGACGGTGCTGTCGCGTTCGAGCTGGCTTTGGGTGTTGTGATGGCCTGCGAAGGCACTGCCCAGCCGATCGATACCCCCTGTCACTTTCAAGCTGCCTCCACTCTGGCTGTCGTTGCTGACGTACTCGCGTTCATTACGGGTTGCGCCAAGGCTGACCTGTTTGGCGGCCACAGTGAGGTCGCCAGCGCTTGCCACGACCTTGGAGCCATTGACCTGCAGGTGGGCATCGCTTTGCAGTTCGACCGAAGCGCCTTTCAGTTCGCTGGCGACCTGCGTTGTTTCCTGCACCTTGCCCGTCGTGTTGGCGACCTGGTAGCCCACGCTGGCTTCGTACTGGCGTGATTGCGGTTTGCCGTCCTGTGCCTCCTGGGTCTGCTTGGCGCCGACACTGAAGCCGCGTTGCTGTTGATCGGTTTGTGTTTCGCTGCGCGACTGCGCGCTGTCGATCGTCAGGTCGCCCTTGGCCTGCACCTGCAGGTGCTTGCCGGCTTCGATTTTTGCCCCGTGGATGCGCAGTTCCTCGGCGCTGGCCAGGCGCAGGTTACTGCTGGACGAAACGTCGCTGAGCAGTACCTGGTCCTTGCGTGCGGTGTCCTTGCTATCGCTGCCGATCAGGCCGAACAGTTTGCTGTTGCTCTGATGGTCAGTCGACGTGCTGCTGCCGTGGTCGGCCTCGATCGCCAGCAGGCCCTTTTCGCTGTACAGCACCGAATCTTCCTTGCCGTGCACCTTGCTGCCTTTGATGGTGACCTGGTCGGCCGTCACGTTCAGCTTGCCGTCTGCCGTCACATTGCTGCCAACCACTGTCTGCCCTTGGCTGTCATTACCCTTGCGATCACCAAAGAAGGTCCCGGAGACCAGGTCGCCGCGGTAGTTGCGCTGTGTGCCGCTGTCCTGCAGTGCAGTGGTGCCGATCTCGACTTGTCGCGCCTTGATCTGCATGTCGCTGTTGCTGTGCAGCGTGCTGCCTTGAAGCGTGAGGGTATCGGCCGCAGTGAGGGCCATGCGCTCGGCATTCAACGTGCTGCCCCGGGCTGTTTCCCGGGTTTGCTCGGTGTCGCTGTCACCGCGCCACAAGTCCTTGCGGTGGCGTACCTGTTCTTTGATGTGCTGGCTGTCGATGCCTGCCACGATGTCCAGCTTGCCGGCACTGTCGACGCTCAATTCGCCGCCCGCCTTCACATCGGCGGCTACCAGGCGCATGTCAGCGCCCGATTGCAGCGTTACGCTGTCTTGGCCGCGCAACTGCGTGCCGTGCTGCTGGTTTTGGGTGGTGGTGCGCTCGCGGTTGTAGGTTTCGCGGGTGATGAAGAGAAACTTATTCTTCCAGTTTTCGCGGTCGTGTTCAGTGTTTGCCAGGCTGTCGGCATCCAGGGTGAGTGACTGGCCGGCCTTGACCACCACCTGTTGCGCCTGCCCATCGACGGCCCGCAGGGTCAGGTCTTGCGCGGCGCTGAGGTTCAGTGCGCCCCGTTCGCTGTGCAGTTCGCTGGGGTTGTCCGCCTTGCCGCTGATGTGCAGGTCGCCGGCCGAATGGATGTCGATACCGTCGCTGGCATGCACCTTTGCCGGCCCCATGCGCACCCCCGCGCCTTCAGCGGTGCTCAGCACGCGGATACGCCCGGCACGCATGGCACCGAACAGGGTGGCATCGACACTGCCCTGTTCGCCGGGCAGGTGTTCGACCACCTGCCCGCTGGCGTGCTCGATGCGGTTGCGGCCAACCGTGACGTTCAGTTCATTGGCAGCCATGAGCAAGCCTTTGCTGTCTATGCGCGGCGCGATCAGGTCAAGGGCACCGGTGCTGTTGCTCTGGCCGTCGTCGAGTACCTGCAGGGAGCCACTGGCGTTGAGGGTGTCGAGGTATTTGAGTTGCTGGTCCTCGAATTCCGGGGTGCCGACCACGAAGCCTGCGCGGGTGGTGTTGATGAAGCTGCCGCCGTTGAGGGTGATGCCATTGGGGTTGGCCAGGATGTAGTCGGCCGGGCGGCCGAAGATTTCCTGCGGCCCCTCGATCAGCGAAGCGTTGCGGCTGATCACCTCATTGAGGATGGTCGAGGCGGCCTGGCCCTGGAACTGCGGGTTGGCCGCAAGGGCGCCGGCCAGTTGCGACTGGCCCGCCTGCGTGGCGTTGTTCAGCACCACGCCGGGGTTGCCGACGTTGTAATCGAGGAACTGGTTGTGCGACAGGCCGCCAGCGTTGGGTGCAACGATGTCGATGACCGGGACGCCATGGCCGTTGTTGATGAGCGGGGTGCCTGCCGGGCCGCTGGCCGCTTCCAGGCCACCCGTGGCCTGCGCGGTGCTGGAGCCGAGCAGGGCGAGGAAGATGGCCCAACGCAAGGTATTGGGGTGGGTATACGTCAACTGCGAGAGTGTTTGCATGTTCTCGTTCTCTTTGTTGTGGGTGAATCAGATGTTCAGGTGCCACTCCAGTACCCAGAAGCCCGGCTCCAGAAGCGTGCGGGGCCGGTCGCTGGTGTACAGGGCGCGTTGATAATCGAGGCGCAGGCGGCTGTCGGGCAGGCTCACTTCGATGCCGGCCGCTGCACCGGCCAGGCGCAGGACGGGGCTGTCACTGGCGAGTCGGGTCCAGCCGAGGT
Source organism: Pseudomonas sp. 39004 (assembly GCF_028682155.1). NCBI lineage: Bacteria > Pseudomonadati > Pseudomonadota > Gammaproteobacteria > Pseudomonadales > Pseudomonadaceae > Pseudomonas > Pseudomonas sp. 39004. The sequence continues at coordinate 6,400 of NZ_JANIAG010000024.1, read as the reverse complement.
CGAGGCCGACGTAGGGGCGCACTTGCAACGGTGCCGCCCAGGCGGGGCTCAGCGGGCGGCTCAAGGTGTTGCGCCAGGCCGCGCCAGTGGCGCCGGCGTAAGTGTGCAGGCGGAACCCGCGTACCGCCGAGTCGTCGCTGGCCAGCAGTTGTTCGACGGCGGGCAGTGGGTCGGGGCTGTACTGCAACCCCAGTTCGCTTTGCCAGCGCCAGGGCTGCGCTGCTGCGCCTTGGCGAAGGTGCAGGAGGGAGGCGCGATATTTGACGAAATCGCTGCGCAGCCCGTTGCTGCGCATGGCCGGGTTGTCCTTGGACAGCCCCTCAAGGCCGTGGGCGACCCCCACATACCCGTTCCACAGTCCGTTCTCAAGCCAGAGCCACTGCAGGCCGGCCTCGACGCTGGTGAGGGTAGGGCTCTGCAAGTCGACGACAACGCCACCGGTGCGGTTGACCATCTGCTTGCGGTCCACCCGGGCGCTGGCGCTGAGCATGCCCTGCTGATTGCGCCACAGCACGCGCTCGGCGCTCACGCCCTGGAAGCGGCTGCGGCCACTGCTGGTCTGTTGCCCGTGCGGGATGGGGGCGTGGTAACGCAACTGGCTGGCGTTGAAGGCGAATGTCCACGGACCGTAGGGGATGCTGTAGTACACCGTGATGCCCGTGCTGGTGCCCGGCGCATCGAAGACGGTGCTGGCCAGCCACAGGCGCAGGTCGTCGTTAAGGCCCAGCGGGCTGTCCAGGCCGACCCCGAGGTTCAGGCGATGGCGGCCGGTCAGTTCACTGCCGCGGTTGTCCAGGCGGCCGTCCAGATGCCACCGAGAGGCGACTTTGTGGGGCTGAACGCGCACGCGAGTGCCGCCTTGCAGTTCGCCGGGGAGCAAGTCGGCACTCAAGTCGTAGGCACGCAGGCGGTTCAACTGGTCGAGCCCTTGCTCCAGGTCGGGGAGGTACAGCGGCTGCCCCAGTACGTCAGGAAAAGCGCCGCGCAAGGAAAGGGGCAGGTCGGCACCGAGCTCGATCGACTCGACAAAACCTTCGCTGATGACGATATCCAGCGGGGCGTCATCTTCGGGGGGCTGGCGCAAGTAGGGGCGGCTGGTCGGATAGCCGGCCTGGACATAGCGCTGGGTAATGGCCTTGAGCAGGCGGTTGATATCGACGATGCCCATGCAAGGTTGCATCAGCGGCACCACGGTCGCCTCCAGTGCTGTCCCCGACACGTGTCGATGGCCGGCCAGGCGCACGCCGCTCACCGACCAGCAGTGGCTGTCGGCAGTCTGTGCACTCTGGCTGTGCTGATTACCTTGCGCGGCAGGCACCCGTTGCCAGCGCTCAAGGCGTTGTTGCTGTTCCAGTTGTCGCAGCGTTTGCTGCTGATCGCGCAACTGTTGGCTGGCCAGGTCGTCGGCCAATGCCAGGGCGCTGGTCATCACGACGGTCAGGCAGCAGACCAGCAGCCTGCAGGCAATGATGAGAATTCGGTACGGCATTCAAGCACCCCGCAGAGGACGTACGGATTTCGTATTCGTCTGCGTGGATGCTAAGAATTAAGTGATTGGCTTGGATGCAGTACCCTGCCTAAGCGGCTGTCAGGCGGGTTCTCGTTTAGGGTGCGAAAGCTCCTACAGGATGACTCGGCATGCAGGACGTGTCAGGGACGAATCTCGATCAATGTACCGTCCTTGACCAGCTCCCAGACCTCCTGCATGTCGTGGTTGCGCATGGCGATGCAACCTTCGGTCCAGTCCAGTGTGTGGAAGTACCACTCGGGGTAGTCATCATTGACCGGTGTGCCGTGGATCATGATCATGCTGCCGGCACTCACGCCTTCGCGGGTGGCGCGTGCGGCATCTTTGATGTTGGGGTAGGAGATGTGCATGGCGAGGTTGAAGCGGTCGCTCTGCTTGCGCCAGTCCAGCCAATAGAGGCCTTCGGGGGTCTTGCGGTCGCCTTCGCGTTCCTTCGCGCCCTTGGGCTGCTTGCCCAGGGAAATGCGGTAGGTCTTGAGCGGTTCGCCGCGACTGATCAGTTGCAGGCGGCGCTCGGACTTGATCACCAGCACCTTGTCGATCAGCGGTTGCATGGCCTGCTGCGAAGGCGACGGTGTTTGCGCTGCCGGCAGGGGCTTGCGCACGATGGTCTCGGTGAAGGCCGCCTGGGACACCGAGGTAACGCAAAGGCAGAAAAGGGCGAGCAACCAGCGCATGAAACGGTATCCCTGATGACGTTAGGTGGTAGACGTGACATTCATCGGTGGCAGGTACTCATGGCCTATGGGGTAGTGCTGCCCGATGCGGTCGCGATAGTAGCATTCTAGTGTGCGTGTGACGGTGCGGAAAGCCAGCTCGCTCCACGGTATCTCATGCTCCTCGAACAGCCGCACTTCCAGGCTCTCGATACCCACATCGAAGCGCAGGTCGGCCAGTTCGGCGCGGAAGAACACATGCACCTGGTTGATGTGCGGCAGGTCGAACAATTGGTACAGGCTCATGGGCCCGACCTGGGCGCAGGCTTCTTCGACGGTTTCACGACGGGCGGCCTGGTCGAGGGTCTCGCCGTTCTCCATGAACCCGGCCGGTAAGGTCCAATAGCCACGGCGTGGCTCGATGGCGCGCCGGCACAGCAGCACCTGGCTGCCCCAGGTGGGCAGGACCCCCGCCACGATGTTGGGGTTCTGGTAGTGAATGGTCTGGCAATACTCGCAGACATACCGCAGGCGGCTATCGCCCTCGGGTATCCGCTGAATGACCGGCTGGCCGCACGCGCTGCAGAATTTCATGCTTATCTTCCCTTATGACAGGGCTATCTTGGCGTGGCAGCCGGGCGGCCGCAAGCGCACAGGGCTTGGGTGCTTCTCGGCTTTGGTGCATCATGCAAGACAGGCCTTGGATACGAGAGTGCGCAATGCTGGACGAGCTACTTCGCCGAATGAGCAACCATGAACCCGCATCACTGGAAACCGACCGACGGTTTCCCGAAGCGGCGGTACTCTTGCCCATTACCCGCAGCGAAGCGCCCGAACTGGTCTTGACCCTGCGCGCCAAGGGCTTGTCGACCCACGGTGGCGAAGTTGCCTTCCCCGGTGGCCGGCGCGACCCTGAAGACCCGGACCTGGTGTTTACCGCCCTGCGCGAAGCCGAAGAAGAAATCGGCCTGCCCCCTGGGCTGGTGGAAGTGATTGGCCCGCTCAGCCCGCTGATCTCGCTGCACGGCCTGAAAGTGACGCCATTCGTCGGGCTTATTCCCGATTTCGTCGAGTACCGCGCCAATGATGCCGAGATCGCGGCAGTATTCACCGTGCCGCTGGAGTTCTTTCGCCAAGACCCGCGCGACCATACCCACCGTATCGATTACCAGGGCCGCAGTTGGTATGTGCCCAGTTACCGCTACGGCGAATACAAGATCTGGGGGTTGTCGGCGATCATGATCGTCGAGCTGGTCAACCTGCTGTATGACGCCGGCATCAGCCTGCATCAACCCCCGGAGCGTTACATCGAGATCTGAGCGGGGCCCACCCCGCCGTCTGCTACAAACCGCCGCCGTTTATCCTGAGGAGCGAGCATGAAATATCGCCTGGGCGACCTGCGGGTCGACAGCCACCCCACCAGTTGGATCGCGCCCAACGCCACCGTGATCGGCAACGTGCGCCTGCAGGCCCGTGCCAGCGTGTGGTTTGGCGCTGTATTGCGCGGTGACAACGAGCTGATCGACATCGGCGAGGACAGCAATGTCCAGGACGGCACCGTGATGCATACCGACATGGGTTCGCCGCTGACCCTGGGCAAGGGCGTGACGGTCGGCCATAACGCCATGCTGCATGGCTGCACGGTCGGCGATTACAGCCTGGTGGGTATCAATGCGGTGATCCTCAATGGGGCCCGCATCGGCAAGCACTGCATCATCGGCGCCAATGCGCTCATCCCCGAGGGCAAGGAGATCCCTGACGGTTCGCTGGTGATGGGCTCGCCGGGCAAGGTGGTGCGTGAACTGAGCGAGCAGCAGATGCGCATGATCGAGGCCGGTGCCGCGCACTATGTGCACAATGCCCAGCGCTATGCGCGCGAACTGGTGGCTGACGATGAGTGAGGTCATTGCCGTCGAACGTCCGGTCGCTTCGCCTTGCGTCAGCATCTGTGCGCTGGACGAGCAGGATATCTGCACCGGCTGCCAGCGGACCGTGGCCGAAATCGGCCGCTGGGGGCGGATGGACAACACCGAGCGTCGCGCCGTACTGAAGCTGTGCCATGAGCGGGCGGTGGCCGCTGGGTTGATCATGGGGCAATGATTCGGCGCTGGCTGCCTCGCGGGTTTACCCGCGAAGCAGCCAGCGGTAATCTGTACGGCTTGCCCACAGATTACCCGCCATGTTCTATCTCATCGCCTATATCAGCAGCGTAGTGCTGATCAACTACGCCTTTTCCAGCGCCCCGCACCTGGACATCATCTGGTCCGCCTGGGGTGGCCTGGTGTTCATCCTGCGCGACATGGTGCAGACCCGCTTCGGGCATGGCGCCCTGGTCGCCATGCTGGTGGCCCTGGTGCTGTCCTACATCACCTCTGAGCCTGCCATCGCCCTGGCCAGCGCCACGGCGTTCTTCGTTTCCGAGCTGATCGACTGGCTGGTGTTCAGCATCACTCGTCGGCCCCTGCGTGACCGCCTGTGGCTGAGCTCGGCGTTGAGCATTCCGGTCGATACCTTCATTTTCTTCGGCATGATCGGCGCGCTGACCCCTGCCGTGATCGGCACGGCCATGGCCTCTAAGTTCGCCGGTGTCACCGCCGTTTGGCTGGCCATGGCATTTCGCGCCCGGCGGGCTGCCGCGGTCGGTTGATGGTGTAGAATACGGGTCCTTTTTCAGCGGGCGGCGCTTAGCCTGGCGCAGCCCCGGACGCCTTCGAGGACCTGAAATGACCCGTATCGGAACCCCATTGTCGCCCACCGCGACCCGTGTACTGCTCTGCGGCTGCGGTGAGCTGGGCAAGGAAGTGGTGATCGAGCTGCAGCGCCTGGGCGTCGAAGTGATCGCCGTGGACCGCTACGCCAATGCGCCGGCCATGCAGGTGGCGCACCGCAGCCATGTGGTCAACATGCTCGATGGCGTTGCCTTGCGCGCGGTGATCGAGGCCGAGAAGCCGCACTACATCGTCCCCGAGATCGAAGCCATCGCCACCGCGACCCTGGTCGAACTGGAGAGCGAAGGTTTCACCGTGGTGCCCACGGCCCGTGCCACCCAGCTCACCATGAACCGTGAAGGCATCCGGCGCCTGGCTGCCGAAGAGCTGGACCTGCCGACCTCGCCGTACCACTTTGCCGACACCTACGAAGACTACGCCAAGGCCGTGGCCGATGTCGGCTACCCGTGCGTGGTCAAACCGGTGATGAGCTCGTCGGGCAAGGGCCAGAGCCTGCTGCGCAGCGATGCCGACCTGCAGCAGTCCTGGGACTACGCCCAGGAAGGCGGGCGTGCCGGCAAGGGCCGGGTGATCATCGAGGGCTTCATCGACTTCGATTACGAAATCACCCTGCTGACCGTGCGTCATGTCGGCGGCACCACCTTCCTCGAGCCTGTCGGCCATCGTCAGGAGAAAGGTGACTATCAGGAATCGTGGCAGCCCCAGGCCATGAGCCAGAAGGCCCTTGCCGAGTCGCAACGAGTGGCCAAGGCGGTCACCGATGCACTGGGCGGGCGTGGCCTGTTCGGCGTGGAGTTGTTCGTCAAGGGCGACCAGGTGTGGTTCAGCGAAGTGTCGCCGCGCCCGCACGACACTGGCCTGGTGACCTTGATCTCCCAGGACCTGTCGCAGTTCGCCTTGCACGCCCGCGCCATTCTCGGCCTGCCGATCCCGGTGGTGCGCCAGTTCGGGCCGTCGGCGTCGGCGGTGATTCTGCCGCAGGGGCAATCGCAGCAGACCAGTTTCGCCAACCTCGGTGCTGCGCTGAGCGAGCCGGATACGGCCATTCGCCTGTTCGGCAAGCCGGAAATCAACGGCCAGCGCCGCATGGGCGTGTGCCTGGCGCGTGACGAATCGATCGAAGCGGCGCGGGCCAAGGCGACCCGTGCTTCGCAGGCGGTCAAGGTCGAGTTCTGATCTGAAATGGCTGGGGGCGCAAAGCGCCCCCAGCGTCTTCACAGTTCGGTATGCCGGGTTTCTTTAAGGCACAGCACGGCAATCAGACTGATCACCGCCGCCACCGAAACATACCCGCCCACCCAGCTCAAGCCGCCCATGCTCACCAGCTTCTGGGCAAAGAACGGCGCCGCCGAAGCCCCCAGGATGCCCCCCAGGTTATACGCCGCCGACGCGCCGGTATAACGCACGTGGGTCGGGAACAGCTCGGGCAGCAACGCCCCCATTGGCGCGAAGGTCACCCCCATCATGTACCGCTGACTCTTGACGAG
>NZ_JANIAG010000239.1:0-6769 GCF_028682155.1 Pseudomonas sp. 39004 | reverse complement strand
TCACCTCAGCCTCTTCCTCGGCATCAAGCGCCAGGCCATCAACCCTGGCAACAAACTCCCGCCAGTGCAGGGCACGCCCGTCCGGATGGGGCGCCAGGTGCCGAGCCCCCTCGTTGCCGTTCAGGCCCAGGCGCTGGGTTTGCTTGAACAAAAACGCCGCCCCAAGGTTCGACCCCTCGCTGCAATACAGCCAACCCAAAGCCTGGGCCGGGCTGGCACTGACCGTATGCGGCACCGAAGGCAGCGCCAGGCCCAGGTCAAGCAAATCGCGCTCGACCGCCGCGAAGCGCGACAATTGCATCAGCCCCGGCAGGCGATCGTTGAGCAACTCATCGTGGTACAACGCCAGCAGGCTGCCATGGAAGCGGTGTTGCACCTGCAGAAAGCGCGCATAGCGCTCACGGTCTTCGAAGGGGCGTGCGGCCATGACCAGTTCATCGACACTGTCGTGGTCGCGGCTGCTGGACGCCTTCAGGCGCGCGCAGCGGCCGGGGACGGTGAGGCGCGTGGCGGTTGCAGTCATCGGGGATTTCCATGTCGAAGTGTCAAAAGGGGCATGGTAATAAGATCACTCAGCCCAGGAAACGATCCTGTCATGCCGAAAATAAACGGCAGTGATTTATCATGCAGCCTGTTGTCATGTCCCAAAGGAGTCAGCGCATGAGCGCCCCCCAGTTCCGCAACCCCGAACCCACCGACGCTGAACGCTGCTACGCGATCGAAATCGGCGCCTATGAAGGGGATGAAGCGGCAACCCTGGAAAAAATCCGCACCCGCATCGCGCAGTACCCCGAAGGGTTCCTGCTGCTCGAAGCCGAGGGTGAGACCGTCGGCTTCATCAACAGTGGCTGTGCCCATGACGTGGTCATGTCCGACGAAGCCTTCAAGGAATTGGTCGGCCATGACCCGGCGGCGCCGAACGTGGTGATCATGTCCGTCGTGGTCGACCCCGCCCATCAGGGCAAAGGCTATGCGAAGCTGCTGATGAGCGCGTTCATCCAGCGCATGAAGGCGCAAGGCAAGCAGACCATCCACCTGATGTGCAAGCAGCAGCATGTCGCGCTGTACGCCAAGCTCGGTTACGCCTACGTTAAACCGTCGCCGTCCGACCACGGCGGCATGGCCTGGCACGAAATGCTCATGACGCTTTGAGCGTCATTCGGCCATCTGCAACTCGGGCAGTTTCACCCGAAACGCCCGGGTCAGCCCAAGCAGGCAGAGGAAGCCCACGGCCATCCAGCACAGCCCGATGGTGAACGACAGGCTCGACAGGCTGCTCCACAGCCACAGCGTGCTGAGAAACCCCAACCCCGGAATCGCACCATACAGCAGGTAATTGCGGGTGCCGCGCCGCTTCTGGTCGACCAGGTAGTGCTTGACCACCGCCAGGTTGACTGCTGAAAAGGCGAACAGCGCGCCGAAGCTGATCATGTTGGCGACCGTGTCCAGGGTGATGACCAGGGCGATCAGCGAGAGGATGCTGACCAGCATGATGGCCGCAGCCGGTACGCGTTTTTTCGTCACCAACTGGCCAAACACCCCTGGCAACGCACCATCGCGGCCCATGGCGAACAGCACCCGCGACACGCTTGCCTGGGAGACCATGGCCGAGGCGAAGCAGCCGGCCACGTAGGTGGCGGTAAACGCCGTCACCAGCAGTTCACCGCCGACCCGGCGCATCACGTCCACCGAGGCCGAATCGGGGTCGGCGAAGGCGCCCCACTCGGGGAAGACCATCTGCGCGCAGTACGACACCACCAGAAACAGCAGGCCACCGATCAGCGACACGGCCATGATCGCCAGTGGGATGCGAAACGTCGGGTTGCTGGTTTCCTCGGCCATGGTCGAGACCGCATCGAAGCCAAGGAACGACAGGCACAGCACGGCGGCACCGGTCATGATCAATGGCACGCTGAACCCTTCGTGGTGGAAGGGGGCAAGCAGTGACACCGGCGCCGATTGCCCCGCCAGGTTGTTGATCGACAAGCCGACGAACACGACGATGAACACCAGTTGCACAACCACCAGGATCCAGTTGACCCGGGTAATCGACTCGATGCCGATCAGGTTGAGGAAGGTCACCAGGGCGATGGAGCCGGCAACCCATACCCAGGCGTGGATGGCCGGGAAGTACTCCGACATGTAGATGCCGATCAGCAGGTAGCTGAGCAACGGCAAAAAAATGTAATCGAGCAGCAGCGTCCAGCCGGCCATGAAGCCGATGTGGGTGCCAAAGGCCTTGCGGGTGTAGGTGTACACCGAGCCGGAGTAGGGGTGCGCCTGCACCATGCGGCCGTAGCTGTAGGCAGTCAACAGCATGGCGGCGAGGGTCAACAGGTAGGCGGTGGGCAGGTGCCCCTTGGTCATCTGGGTGACCAGGCCATAGGTGGTGAACACCGCCAGGGGCACCATGTAGGCAAGGCCGAACAGCACCAGGGCGCTGAGCCCCATGGACTTTCTGAAGCGGCCGGAAGACGCGGAGGGTGACGAGGCGTTGGCGGAGTGGGACTGGGCCGTAGTTGTTGTTGTATGCATTGCGAACTCCTGAAATCGGATGCAGGACGCCGCAGTATGCGAGCGGGCTCGATACTGTTGAGGGGCCATGAAAGGAGGCTGGGCCAGCTTGGGTTGCGCAGCCCTCAGGGGTGGGGCCGGACGATGCTCCCACACCCCGGGCCCGCTCGAAATCACCCTTTGGGGTGAGCCGCTGGTCGCCTGAAAACGCTCACCCCAAAGGGTGATTTCGGTCTTCGCCTGGCCATGGGAGTATCTGGAAACAAAGCGCCGCCCCGACGGCGATACCGTTTCCCGCTACCGGCAGATTTCCAGTGACCAGTGATCGATTGGCTTCAGCACAGTGGTTCGAGCACATTGCCAGGGTTACCGACATGATCGGCCAACCGGGCTTTGCCGCCACCTTGTTCGCAGCACTCGGGGTGATCCGGCCCATCCAGGCCACCACGGTCTACCTCTACCCGCATGACGGCATGCCGTGCGCGCTGTTCGAGCAGGATGACAAGGCCCCCTGGCAGCCAGAAGGCAACGTCAGTCGCTACCTTTCCGGCTTCTATCTGCTCGACCCGTTCTACGGCGCCTGCGTCGAGCAGGTCGCGTCGGGCTGCTATGGCCTGTTCGACGTGGCGCCCGACCACTTCGAAGTGAGTGAGTACTACCAGTCGTTCTACCGCCATTCACACCTGGAGGATGAGCTCAATTACATCCTGCAGGTCGTGCCCGGCCAGAGCCTGGCTGTGTCGCTGGCCTTCACCGACAAGCTGGACGCCCCAAGCCGCGACCTGTTCGGGCGCATCACGCCCTGGGTGCTGGCGGTGCTCAGCAAGCACTTTGCCGGGCTGGGCAGCCGCGGTGGGCGTTTCGAGAATGTGCTGGAGCAACGCATCCATGCCGCCCTCAACAACTTCGGCAGTTCGTTGCTGACGATGCGCGAATGCCGCATTGCCCAGCTGATCTTGCGTGGCCACTCGACCAAATCCCTGGCCGAGCGCCTGGGGGTTTCGGAAGACACCATCAAGTCACACCGCAAGCATGTCTACGCCAAGCTCGACATCGGCACGCAGTCCGAGCTGTTCTCCTTGTTCATCGATGCGCTGGCCAATGCCCAGGGCGTGCTGGGCAAGGACCCGCTGGAAAGCTACATGGGCAAGCTGCGCTGAGCGCAGCCGCCTCGCCCGCCCCTATAACCACAAGGAAAACCGCCAATGAACGCGCCTTTTGCCCCCAAACGCCAGACCCGTGACTACCAGGCCGCTGACGCGGCGCACCACATCCATGCCTTCCTCGACCAGAAGGCGCTCAATGCCGAAGGCCCGCGGGTCATGGTCGGTGGCGAACGGCTACACCTGTGGGACAGCGAGGGCAAGCGCTACCTGGACGGTATGTCGGGCCTGTGGTGCACCCAGCTGGGTTACGGGCGCAAGGACCTGACCGCCGCGGCCGCCGCACAGATGGACCAGCTGGCCTACTACAACATGTTCTTCCACACCACTCACCCGGCGGTGATCGAACTGTCCGAACTGCTGTTCAGCTTGCTGCCAGGCCACTACAGCCACGCGATCTACACCAACTCCGGGTCCGAGGCCAATGAAGTGCTGATCCGCACCGTGCGCCGTTACTGGCAGGTGGTCGGCCAGCCGAACAAGAAGGTCATGATCGGCCGCTGGAACGGCTACCACGGCTCGACCCTGGCGGCCACGGCTCTGGGCGGGATGAAGTTCATGCACGAGATGGGCGGGCTGATCCCGGACGTGGCGCACATCGACGAACCGTACTGGTACGCCGAGGGCGGTGACCTGACCCCGGCCGAGTTCGGCCGGCGCTGCGCCCTGCAGCTGGAGGAGAAGATCCTCGAACTGGGCGCGGAAAACGTCGCAGGCTTTGTCGCCGAACCCTTCCAGGGCGCCGGGGGCATGATCTTCCCACCGGAAAGCTACTGGCCCGAGATCCAGCGCATCTGCCGCCAGTACGACGTATTGCTGTGTGCCGACGAAGTGATCGGCGGCTTTGGCCGCACCGGCGAGTGGTTTGCCCATGAGTATTTCGGTTTCGAGCCGGACACGCTGTCGATCGCCAAGGGCCTGACCAGCGGCTATGTGCCCATGGGTGGCCTCGTGTTGAGCAAGCGTATCGCCGAGGCACTGGTGGAGCGCGGCGGGGTGTTTGCCCACGGCCTGACCTATTCGGGCCACCCGGTGGCGGCGGCGGTGGCCATCGCCAACCTCAAGGCGCTGCGTGACGAAGGCATCGTGCGCCAGGTCAAGGACGACACCGGGCCGTACCTGCAGCGCATCCTGCGCGAAGTGTTCGCCGACCACCCGCTGATTGGCCAGGTGCAGGGTGCCGGCCTGGTGGCGGCGCTGCAGTTTGCCGAGCACAAGCCCAGCCGCAAGCGTTTTGCCAACGAGAACGACCTGGCCTGGCAATGCCGCACCTTCGGTTTCGAGGAAGGCTTGATCATTCGCTCGACGCTGGGGCGGATGATCATGGCGCCGGCATTGGTGGCCAACCGCGCCGAGCTGGACGAGCTGGTCGACAAGACCCGCATTGCAGTGGACCGCACTGCCAGGTTGGTGGGCAGGCTCTGAGTATCTGGGGCCGCAAGGCAGCCGCAAAATCCAAGACAGTCGTATGGAGCGCAAATGAACAGTCTCGAATACTGGCAAACCCGCGCCGCAGGCCTGGTTTTTCTCGATAAAGCGCTGATCGGCAGCCAGCAGGTGAGCGCCAATTCCGGCGCCACCTTCGCGGCCATCAACCCGGCCACCCAGCAGGTGCTGGCGCAGGTTGCCGCCTGCGCTGAGGCCGAAGTCGACCTCGCGGTGGCCACCGCACGGCGGGCCTTCGAACAGGGCCCGTGGGCGCGCATGGCCCCGGTCGAGCGCAAGAAAGTACTGCTGCGCCTGGCCGAGCTGATCATGGCCAATCGCGAAGAGCTGGCACTGCTGGACTCGTTGAACATGGGCAAGCCGGTGATGGATGCCTACACCATCGACGTGCCTGGCTCGGCGCATGTTTTCGCCTGGTACGGCGAGGCGCTGGACAAGCTGTACGATCAGGTGGCCCCCACGGCGCCCAACGCGCTGGCCACGATAACCCGCGAAGCGCTGGGCGTGGTCGCCGCCGTGGTGCCGTGGAACTTCCCGCTCGACATGGCCGCGTGGAAACTTGCGCCAGCGCTGGCCGCCGGCAACAGCGTGGTGCTCAAGCCTGCCGAGCAGTCACCGTTCTCGGCGCTGCGCCTGGCGCAACTGGCGCTGGAGGCCGGTTTGCCGGAAGGCGTGCTGAATGTGGTGCCCGGCCTGGGTGAACAGGCGGGTCGGGCGCTGGGGTTGCACCCGGACGTCGACTGCTTGGTGTTCACCGGCTCTACCCAGGTGGGTAAATACTTCATGCAGTACTCGGCGCAGTCCAACCTCAAGCAGGTGTGGCTGGAGTGTGGCGGCAAGAGCGCTAACCTGGTGTTCGAAAACTGCCAGGACCTGGACCTGGCAGCGGAAAAAGCGGCATTCGGCATTTTCTTCAACCAGGGTGAGGTGTGCTCGGCGAATTCGCGCTTGTACGTGCAGCGTTCGATCCACGATGAGTTTATCGAACGCCTGCAAGCCAAGGCCCGCCAATGGATGCCAGGCAACCCGCTGGACCCTGCGAGCCGCGCGGGTGCAATTGTCGATGCCGAGCAGACCGGCCGCATCAAGGCCGCCATCGACCATGCGCACGAGCAGGGCGCTCGGCTGGTGTGCGGTGGCCGGCGCCTGACCCTGGGCGGGTCGGACAACTACATCGAGCCGAGCATTTTTGCCGGGGTCGAGGCCAGCATGAGCCTGGCCCGGGAGGAAGTGTTCGGGCCGGTGCTGGCGGTCAGCGCGTTCGACAGCGAGGAGCAGGCCGTGCGCTTGGCCAACGACAGTGTCTATGGCCTGGCCGCGTCGGTATGGAGCGATGACTTCAACCAGGTGCATCGCGTGGCGCGGGCGTTGAAGGTGGGCACCGTTTCGGTCAATACGGTGGATGCGCTGGATGTCACGGTGCCGTTTGGTGGGGGCAAGCAGTCGGGGTTCGGTCGCGACCTGTCGTTGCATGCGTTCGACAAGTATTCGCAGCTCAAGACCACTTGGTATCAGCTGCGCGCGTGACGCATGCCGGCAACCCTGTGGCAGCGGGTAAGCCCGCTGCCACAGGGGCCTGCTGGATCTGCAGGGGCGGCTTTCTACCTGTTCAGAAATCCACGCTGGCCGACACCTCATACGTACGC
>NZ_JANIAG010000238.1:0-6778 GCF_028682155.1 Pseudomonas sp. 39004 | reverse complement strand
CGGCCTGTGCCGGCCCATCGTGGGCTTGCCTGCGAAGCGGCCGGCACTGCTATGATGCGCGCCTTTTCTTACACATGGGTTATCCCGCCAAACATGAGCAAACGCGAACCCGCCATCTATAAAGTGATCTTCCTCAACCAGGGGCAGGTCTTCGAGATGTATGCCAAGCAGATCTTCCAGAGCGACCTGTGGGGCTTTCTGGAAATCGAAGAGTTCGTCTTCGGTGAGCGCACCCAGGTGGTGGTCGACCCCAGCGAGGAAAAACTCAAGAGCCAGTTCGAAGGTGTGATCCGCAGCTTCGTGCCGATGCATTCGATCGTGCGTATCGATGAGGTCGAGCGGTTGGGCACGGCGAAGATCAGCGAAGCCAAGGGCGGCGGCAACGTGATGCCGTTCCCCATGCCGATGCCGGAGAAGTAGGGCGGTTCAGGGCAGTGGCGAGAATGGCGTACGGCCTTCGGCGTTCTGCAGTTCGAGCAGGTACTTGCGGAAGATCTGGCCGAGCACCTGGGTGGCGTGCTCCAGTTCGTCGCGGGGCATCTGTTCGGTGACTTCGTCGGCCATGTCCAGCGCATCCTCGGCGCCGTTGACTGCCGCCATTTTCAGCAGGATGTAGGCCTGCACGTTGTTGGCCTTGACCCCTTCGCCCCGGTGGAACATGGCGCCAAGGCGGTATTGAGCCTGGGCGTGGCCTTGCAGCGAGGCCTTCTGGAACCAGTTCAGCGCCTTGTTCAGGTCTTTCGGCGTCTGGGTGTAGTAGTACTCGCCCAGTTCGAACTGCGCCAGGGCATCCCCCGTCGTCGCCGTCTGCTCGCAAGCCTTGAGGGCATTGGCGAGGTCTTCTGGCTGAACATTCAGGGTGCAGCGGCCCGTCGCTGGAATAAGCAACGAGTTACCGCCCTCCGCCAGGGCCAGCAGGGGCTGAAGAAGCAACAGGCAGCCCAGGGTCAGGGCGCGGCCGGTGCGGTTCATGGGGATCGACTTACCTCTGCAAAGCTGCGGCCAATGTCTCTGGTGGCACATTATGGGATAAGCAACGCCAACCTTACAAAGTTTTACTCGAATTTCTGCATTGGTGGGGAAGTTGGCTGATTGTCTCGGGCTTTTTTGCGCCTGCACCCGCCGCCTGGTGGGTGCAGGCAACGCCACTTACTTGAGTTTCGCGAACGCTCGCTCAGCCGCATCCAGGGTGATCTGCAGCTCTTTGTCACCGTGGGCGATGGAGGTGAAACCGGCCTCGAACGCACTTGGCGCCAGGTACACGCCACCTTCGAGCATCAGGTGGAAGAAGCGCTTGAAGCGGTCCGCATCGCTGGCCATCACGTCGTCGAAGGTGACGATGTCGTCGGCGCCACTGAAGTACAGGCCGAACATGGCACCCGCCTGCGTGGTGACGAACGGCACGCCAGCGGCATCGGCGCGTTGCTGCAGGCCGTCGAGCATGCGGCTGGTGAAGTCGGTCAGTTCGGCGTGGAACCCAGGGCGGCTGATCAGCTTCAGCGTGGTCAGGCCGGCGGCCATGGCCAGCGGGTTGCCCGACAGGGTGCCGGCCTGGTAGACCGGGCCGAGCGGGGCGATGCAGCCCATGATCTCGCGCTTGCCGCCGAAGCAGCCGACGGGCATGCCGCCGCCGACGATCTTGCCGAAGGTCGACAGGTCAGGGGTGATGCCATAGTGGCCTTGGGCGCCGCCCAGCGAGACGCGGAAGCCGGTCATCACTTCGTCGAAGATCAACACCACACCGTGCTTGTCGCACTGCTCACGCAGGCCTTCGAGGAAGCCTGGCGCGGGCGGTACGCAGTTCATGTTGCCGGCGACCGGCTCGACGATGATGCAGGCCACGGTCTGGCCGACGTCGGCCAGAGTCTTCTCGACCGCAGCAATGTCGTTGAACGGCAGGGTCAGGGTGTGTTTGGCGAAGTCCGCCGGTACGCCCGCCGAGCTTGGCACGCCTTGGGTCAACAGGCCGGAGCCTGCCTTGACCAGCAGGCTGTCGGAGTGGCCGTGGTAGCAGCCTTCGAACTTGATGATGGCGTCGCGGCCGGTGTAGCCACGGGCCAGGCGGATGGCGCTCATGGTGGCTTCGGTGCCGGAGCTGACCATGCGCACCATCTCCATGGATGGCACGAGCGAGCAGACCAGGTCGGCCATCTCGGTTTCCATGGCCGTCGGTGCGCCATAGGACAGGCCGTGCTGCAGCTGGTTACGCACCGCGTCGAGTACTTCAGGGTGGCCGTGGCCGAGGATCATCGGGCCCCAGGAGCCGACGTAGTCGACGTAGCGCTTGTCATCTTCGTCAACGACATAAGCGCCTTCGGCATGCTTGAAGAACAGGGGTGTGCCGCCAACGCTCTTGAACGCGCGGACCGGCGAGTTGACGCCGCCCGGGATGTGCTTCTGGGCTTGGGCGAACAGGGATTCGGAACGGGACATGGGATCTTCTCTCGAAATCAGGAAGCGAACAGGGCATTGAAGGCACGGGCGCGGCGGGTGACTTCCGGCGCGCTATCGGTACCAAACAGGCCGTGGATCACTGCCAGCAGGTCGGCGCCATGGGCGACCAACGGGGCAGCGTTGTCGAGGGTGACGCCGCCGATCACGGCGATCGGCAGCTTGACCTGAGCGCGGGCCTGTTCCAGCAGGTCGAGGCTGGCGGCCGGCGCGCCCGGCTTGGTCACGGAGTTGAAAAACCGCCCGAAGGCCACGTAGCTGGCGCCTTCGCTGGCGGCCTGCCGGGCCAGGTCGAGCTGGGCGTGGCAGGTCGAGCCGATGATGGCGTTGCGGCCGAGCAGGGCGCGGGCCGGGGTGAGTGGGCCGTCGGTTTGGCCCAGGTGTACACCCACGCCCAGGCGGGCGGCCAGTTCGGCATCATCGTTGATGATCAGTTGGGTATCGTAGCGCTCGCAAAGGCGCATCAGTGCTTCGGCTTCACGCAGGCGGCGGGCCGCATCGTCACCCTTGTCGCGGTACTGCAGCAGGCACACGCCGCCCGCCAGCGCCGCTTCGACATGAGACAGGAAACGGCCGGCGAGCAGCTGGCTGTCGGTGATTGCATACAGACCGCGTAGCTTCATCTGAAAGCCTCGTATCAGGAGCAGAAGTCCAGGGGCAGACGGCGTGGCACGAACTGGCCGCGGCCCAGTTGCTCGGCGTCACGCAGGGTCCGCCAGGTGTAGTCCAGGGCGCTGCGTACAGCGCTTTGCAGCTGTTCGCCGAGGGCCAGTCGGCCAGCCAGGGCACTGGCCAGGGTGCAGCCCGAGCCATGATAGCTGCCAGGCAGGCGCTGGCAGGTCCAGGTATGGGGCTGGCCGTCGCGGCTGTACAGGCGGTTGTGGATTTCGTCTTCGTCGCCGTGACCGCCGGTAATCAGCAGGTGTCTACAGAACGGCAACAGTTTCTCGGCACACTCGTCAGCCGTGCCTTCTGGCAGCTCTGCGAGAATGCGCGCTTCCGGCAGGTTGGGCGTGGCAATGGTCGCCAGCGGCAGCAGGCGCTCGCGCACGGCATAGCCGACCTCGTCCTTGCCCAGGCGGCCACCGCCGCCGGCACGCAGCACCGGGTCGCAGACCAACGGCAGGTGCGGGTGGGCAGCCAGCAGTTCGGCGACGGTGTCGACCATGTCGATCGAACCGAGCATGCCCAGCTTGACGGCGGCCACCGTGGAGTCGGCCAGCACGGCGTTGGCCTGGGCCAGCACCCACTCGCGGTCGAGCACGCGGAAGTCGGAAACGTTGACGGTATCCTGGACGGTCAGGGCGGTCACCGCAGGTGCGGCGTGACAGCCTTGGGCGATCAGGGCTTCGATATCTGCCTGCAAGCCGGCGCCGCCACTGGGGTCGTGGCCGGAGAGACAGAGGACAACGGGGCGGGAGCTGTAGGTATTCATGGGCGGCGAGCTTACCACCAAACCTATTTGTGGGGATCGTCCTACAAACGGGTTTTGTTGATCGAGTGGTCAGATTTGTTTGTGTGAATCTTCTGAAAGTATTGATTTAGAGCTGTTTTATCGTGATTTCAGGTGGTCGATTGCCAGGTGGGAAAGCTATGCTAGAGTGCTCGGATAACTCGACAAACGGGTTCTGCCGGATTACGTCGTCTCAAACGGATGGGAGGCAACCGCGACGCGACCGGACAGGCCATGCTGGGGCTGTATGCGCTATTTGCTGATTGTGCTTCTGGGCTTGTTGCCTGTGCTGGCCGGGGCGGTCGAATTCGACGATGCCACCCGCCACCTTCCGTTGGGCCAGGCCATGCAGGTCTTCGAGGACCATGATGGCAGCGCCAGCATCGCCGAGGTCAGTGCGCCTGCGTTCGCCAAGCGGTTTCGCGCCCACCACGAGCCGGTGTTGAACGCCGGTTACTCCACATCGGTGTTCTGGCTGAAGATCGACTTGCACTACCTGGCATCGGCCACTGCCTCGCCCCGTGAATGGCTGCTGGAACTGGCCTATCCACCCCTGGACCACCTTGAGCTGTACCTGCCCGACAGTGCCGGCGCCTACCGCCTGGCCCAGCGCACGGGCGACGCCTTGCCCTACGCCAGCCGGCAGATCCGGCAGAACAACTACCTGTTCGAGTTGCCGCTGCGCCCTGGCCAGGCGCTTACCGTCTACCTGCGCCTGCACAGCCAGGGGTCGGTGCAGGCACCGCTGGCGTTATGGTCCGCCGAAGCCTATATGGAGGACCAGCCGACTCGCCTGTACGTGTTGGGCATGATCTACGGCGTGCTGCTGGTGATGCTGGTGTACAACCTGTTCATCTACCTCAGCGTGCGGGATGTCAGCTACCTCTATTACATCCTCTATATTGCGTCGTTCGGCCTTTACCAGGTTTCGGTGAACGGTGCGGGGGTTGCCTATTTCTGGCCGGAAAGCCCCTGGTGGGCGAATGCCTCGACACCGCTGTTCATTGGTGCCGCCGGCTTGTTTGGCTGCCAGTTCGCGCGGCATTTTCTGCAACTGGGCACGATCAGCCGAGGCTTCGACCGGTTGCTGCAACTGTTGATGCTCGGTGGCGCGGTGGTGATGGTGCTGGCCTTGAGCATGCCGTATGGCATCGCCCTGCGCATGGCCACGGTGCTGGCGCTGCTGTTTACGGTCAGCATCTTTACTGCCGGTGTGTATGCCTGGTCGCGCGGCTTGCGGGTGGCGCGCTGGTTCATCATCGCCTGGTCGGCGTTTTTGCTGGGCGGGCTGGTCAACACCTTGATGGTGCTGGGTTACCTGCCGAACCTGTTCATCACCATGTATGCCAGCCAGTTGGGTTCGGCCCTGGAAGTGGCACTGCTGTCACTGTCGCTGGCCGACCGTATCAACAGCCTGCGCGAGCAGCAGGCGCAAACCTTGCGTGAAACCGGACGAACGCTGGAGCAACTGAACCTTGAACTGGCCCGGAGCAACCGTATGAAGGACGAGTTCCTGGCCAGCGTGACCCATGAGCTGCGCACACCGATGAATGGTGTGATCGGTTCGCTGGAGCTGATGCACACGCTGCCGATGGACGCCGAGATGGCCCAGTACCATCGCACGGCGGCAGGTTCGGCGCAGGGCATGATGGACATGGTCGACGACATCCTCACCCTTTCCGAATTGCAAGGTGGTCGCCTGCGTGCGCAGCCTGCGCCGTTCAGTTTGCGCAACCTGCTGCAGGGCCTGCGTGCCGCGCATGCCGGCCAGGCGCTGGGCAAAGGGTTGTACCTGAGCCTGGACATCCCCGCCGAGCTGCCGGATGCGCTGCTGGGTGATGCGCAAAAACTCAGCCGCTGCCTGGGTTGCCTGCTCGACAACGGCCTGAAGTTCACCCATCAGGGCGGGGTCATGCTGCAAGTGCGCGGTCGACACCTGGGGCCGGACAACCTGGCGCTCACCTTCACGGTCAGCGACAGTGGTATCGGCTTTGATGATCTTGACCAGGCGGCCCTTTATCAGCGTTTTTATCAGCTCGATGGTTCCATGACCCGGCGTTATGGCGGGCTGGGGATTGGCTTGTCGATTTGCCGGCAGATGGGCGAGTTGTTGGGGGCGACGTTGTCGCATGACTCGACACGCGGGTTGGGGAGCCGGTTCGAGCTGACGATGAAAGTCGCGATATCGCAGGTGCAGTTGCCTGCGCACTCGCTGCAGACGCGTCGCTCGTTCTAGGTATATCGATAGCGGGGACGACGCGTTTGGGGGTGACAGGCGCCTGCCACGGGAGGTTTAGCGCCTGGGTAATCGAGTGCCGCGCGGGCGGCGCTCGATCTCATAGGCGCTAAATGTGTTGTGGCGAGCACCTGTCAGCCCTGATGCATTCCAACTCCTGTCGACGCGCGTCAGATTGTTCCTGCAACTCCCGCCCTCTAGGTTTGCCTGTCGCTTACAGTTCAGCGATCGGGTGCCGAAACTGCAGCAAGCATCTCAGGGTTTGATGAGTATTCCGGAGAACCCATGTAAGACGAAACCAAAACCACCCCAGGCGTCACCTATTTCTAACAAGGCGTGTTCCGCATAGCCGAAGGCATCCCCTGCCGCAGAGCCCGCGAGGAAGCCTCGGAGATGATGGAGGTTCCCCGCGATGAGTCCTCAGGCAAGGCTAGGCAGCGCGGGTTACTGCATCACTAATGGTGCGTAAGTCGACGAAAAGCCAAAAAGAGCGGTGATGGGCATCCAGCAGATAATCAGCCATAGAACATTTAGCCAAGTTATTTTTGAATTTTCAAAGCCGCACGCATCCCCCTCGCAAACATTGTAGGCCGGTGAACGCCATGGCGATGAAGGCGCCATTGGCCAGTGCGATGCCC
>NZ_JANIAG010000237.1:0-6759 GCF_028682155.1 Pseudomonas sp. 39004 | reverse complement strand
TCCTGTGGCACAGCAGGGTCCGGTGGGAGCGGGCTTGCCCCGCGAAGAGGCCGGCACTGTAGACATCATTCCCGACGCTGTTCGAGTTCCTCGGCGTATCCGGCAGCATACCCCACCAGCAACGGTCCAGCGCCCTGCAGAGTGGCCACTGCACTGCGCAGAAAATTCACATTCCCCTCAACCCGCGCACGCTCCAGCCAAGGCCCAGCCTCAGCCACCTGCCCACGTTCGACCAGTACCAGCGCCAGGCTGAACATGCCGCGAAAGTCCCCCGCCTCTGCCGAGCGCCGATACCAGCGCACCGCCCGCGCCGGGCTGGGCGCCGTGGCGATGCCTTGTTCCAGGTAACGCCCGTACAGGTTCATCGACTTGGCATGCCCAAGGTGCGCGGCCTTCTCGTAACAGAGCAATGCCTGGGCCTGGTTGGCTGGCACCCCTCGCCCGGTGGCCAGCAGGTTGCCCAGGTTGTAAAGGCCCCAGCCCAGCCCTGCGTCGGCTGCACGCGCATAGTGGATGGCCGCCTGCGAAAGGCTTACCTCACCCCCCCAGCCATGCTCCAGGCAACGCCCGAGCATGTTGTGCGCCATGGCACTGCCGGCCTGGGCGGCGATGCCGAACCAGCGCCGGGCCACACCGGCATCGGCTTCGATGCCACGCCCGTCGAGCAGAATCTGCCCCAGCAGCAACTGTGCCTCGACCGCCCCCTGCCCCGCTGCCGCCAGGATCGCCTGGGCAGCCTTGCCGGGGCTGTCTTCGAGCATGGCCTTGAGGCCTGCAACATCCACCACTTCTTCACGACGCAATTGGTATGACACGTCTCAGACCTCAGCCCAGCGGCGCAGCAGGTTGTGGTAGGTACCCGTCAACTGCAGCAGCGAAGGGTGCTCGGGCACATCGGCGGTGAGTTGCTGGATGGCATTGTCCATCTCGAACAACAGCGCCCGCTGGCTGTCTTCACGCACCAGGCTTTGCGTCCAGAAAAACGCAGCATAGCGCTGGCCGCGTGTCACCGGGTTGACCTTGTGCAGGCTGGTGCCGGGGTACAGCACCAGGTCGCCGGCCGCCAGCTTCACCTGCTGCACGCCATAGGTGTCCTGGATCACCAGTTCGCCGCCGTCATAACTGTCCGGGTCGCTGAGGAACAGCGTTGACGACAGGTCGGTACGCACCCGCTCCGCGCTGCCCTTGGGCTGGCGCAGGGCATTGTCGATGTGAAAGCCGAAGTTGCCGCCTTCGCGGTAGCAATTGATCAGCGGTGGAAAGACCTTGTGCGGCAGCGCTGCCGACATGAACCGCGGCGTGTTCCACAGGCGGTCGATCAATGCGCTGCCGAGCTCCTTGGCCAGCGGGTGGCCTTCAGGCAACTGCAGGTTGTGCTTGGCCTTGGCCGACTGATAACCCGCAGTGACCTTGCCATCGGCCCAGTCAGCCTGCTCCAGGGCCTCACGGATACGCGCGAGTTCGTCGGCATCGAACAGGCCGGGAATGTGAAGCAGCATGGCGGCGGCACCTGGGCAAATGTAAAGGCGTCAATGATATTGATTACCTTTTACACACCACAAGCCCCATTCGCCGCTTAAGACGTTTCAGCCGACGAAAACCGTAACGGCAAACTGTAAAGATTGTAAATTCTTCACGAATGGTAACGACTCTCAATTGTTAGTCACAATTGCTTACATTAAGATCCGCCGCCTTATCACCTTGGGGAAGGTCCTTACCAATGCGTCACTACGTGCCATCTGCTGTGAGTTCGCCACGCCTGATCGTGACCGCCATCGGCGTCGCCATCACTGCCTCGACCGCCTACGCTGCCGAGCCTGCCGCCAACCGTGCCGTTACCCTTGATGCCACCAGCGTCAACGGCAAGGCCGAACAGGCCAGCACCGACTACAAGGTCGAGAAAGCCTCGTCGCAGAAGTACACCGCGCCGCTGGTCGATACACCGCGCTCGGTCACGGTGATCCCGCAGCAGGTCATCAAGGACACCAACGCCCTCAGCCTGCAGGACGCCCTGCGTACGGTACCTGGCATCACCTTTGGTGCCGGTGAAGGCGGCAACCCCCAGGGCGACCGCCCGTTCATCCGCGGCTTCGACGCCCAGGGCGATACCTACCTGGACGGCGTGCGTGATACCGGCGCGCAAACCCGTGAGATCTTCGCCATCGAGTCGGTGGAAGTGGCCAAGGGCCCGAACTCGGCCATCGGTGGCCGAGGCGCCGCAGGCGGCACCATCAACCTGGTGAGCAAGCGTGCGCACCTGGGCAACTCGCTGGACGGCGCCTGGACCTGGGGCAGTGACCAGACCCAACGCTACACCTTCGATGGCAACTACCAGTTCAGCGACACCGTCGCCGGTCGTCTCAACCTGATGACCCACGAGAGCAACGTCGCCGGCCGTGACAAGGTCAACTACGACCGCTGGGGCATCGCCCCGTCCCTGGCCTTCGGCCTGGGCACGCCGACCCGCGTCAACCTCGACTACTACCACCTGGAAAGCGACGACCTGCCGGATTCGGGCATCCCATACACCATCCCTACGTCGGGTAGCGGCGGGCGCACCTCGGCGCACCCGAGCAAGCCGAACGACGGTGGCGACAGCGACAACTTCTACGGCCTGACCGGCCGTGACTTGCGCAAGAGCCGGGTCGACATCGCCACCTTCGCGATCGAACACGACCTGACCGACTCGCTGACCGTCAAGAACACCCTGCGCCATGGCAACAGCATGCAGGACTACATCCTGACCCAGCCGGACGACAGCAAGGGCAACGTCAACAACGGCAGCGTCTGGCGCCGCGCCAACAGCCGTGTCGGCAACACCGCCACTACCACCAACCAGACTGACCTGTTTGGCGAGTTCTACCTGGGCGGCATGAAGAACAGCTTCTCCACTGGTATCGAGCTGAGCCGCGAAGAGAGCAAGCGTTCGTCCTACACCGTCGACACCGATACCGTGCCGGGCGGCAGCGCCAACAGCAACTGCACCCCAGGCATGATCGGCGCCAGCAGCGGTTACAACTGCACCTCGCTGAGCAACCCGAACCCGGACGACCCTTGGAACGGCAACATTGCGCGCAATTACGCGGGCACCGACACCAAGAGCAATACCCGCGCGCTCTACGTATTCGACACCCTGGAGCTGACGCCTGACTGGCTGCTGAACATGGGCCTGCGTTACGACCACTTCGACACCCAGTACCGCACTTACGATGCCGCCGGCGCTACCGTGGTGAACAGCAAGGGCGTTGCTTCCAAGGGCCGTGACACCAGCGAGTTCATCACCGGCCAGCTGGGCCTGGTCTGGAAACCGGCCGAAAACGGCAGCATCTATGTCTCCTACGCCACCTCCGCAACGCCACCCGGCGCAATGCTGGGTGAAGGCACCGAAGGCAACCCGCTGGGCAACACCAGCGACCGCGCCGGCAACCTGCTGAGCAGCGACATGGAGCCGGAAGAAACCACCAACTACGAGATCGGTACCAAGTGGGACCTGCTCGACCAGCGCCTGTCCCTGGCCGCCGCACTGTTCCGCACCGAGAAGGAAAACGCCCGCGTGCAGGTGGATACCACCAGCTACGAAAACGTCGGCGAAACCCGCGTGCAGGGCATCGAGCTGTCGGCCAGCGGCAAGCTGACCGACAAGTGGCAGGTCTTCGCCGGTTACACCTACATGCAGGCCCGCCAGATCGACGGCGGCCCGCTGGGCAAGGCCAACGACGGCAACCAGCTGCCGAACACGCCGAACAACAGCGCCAGCCTGTGGACCACTTACGCGATCACGCCGAAGCTCACCGTCGGTGGCGGCGCGTTCTATGTGGATGACGTTTACGGCAGCGTGGCCAACACCACCATGGTCGACAGCTATGTACGTTACGACGCCATGGCGGCCTACAAGCTGACCAAGAACGTCGACCTGCAGCTGAACGTGCAGAACCTGACCAACGAGGTGTACTACGACAAGGCGTTCTCCACCCACTTCGCCAACCAGGCGGCGGGCCGGACCGCATTGTTGACCACCAGCGTCCACTTCTAAAGCAGCAACCCGGAGCCCCGTTCATTCCAGTGAGCGGGGCTTTTGCGTACCAAGGCATAATGCACGCCGCGCAGGTTGCGGCAGCACGACAAGGTGATCGATGTGGTGAAGAAGACGCTGTTCCAATTGCACTGGTTCTTTGGCATCACCGCTGGCCTGGTGCTGGCCTTGATGGGTATCACCGGGGCGATCTGGTCGTTTCAGGAAGAACTGCTGCGTGCGTTCAATGCCGATGTGCTGAAGGTCGAAGTGCGCCCCGAGGGCGTGCTGCCGCCCGCCGAACTGGTGCAGCGGGTCGAGGCTGCGAAAGGCGAGAAGGTGTCGATGCTGTGGGTCGACCTTCATCAGGGCAACGCAGCGCGTATCTTCTTCACCCCACCGCCGGGCGAGCGCCGCGGCGAGCTGCGCTATGCCGACCCGTACACCGGCGAGCTCAAGGGCGAAGTGGCCGGGCAGGACTTCTTCAACCTGATGCTCAACCTGCACCGTTTCCTGGCCATGGGCGACAGTGGCCGGCAGATCACCGGCGCCTGCACCCTGATGCTGATCTTCTTCTGCCTCTCCGGCCTGTACCTGCGCTGGCCGCGCAAGGCGCTCAACTGGCGGGTCTGGCTGACCTTCGACTGGGCCAAGAAAGGCCGCGCCTTCAACTGGGACCTGCACGCCGTGGCCGGTACCTGGTGCCTGCTGTTCTATCTGTTGTTCGCCCTCACCGGCCTGTTCTGGTCCTATGAATGGTATCGCCAAGGCCTGAACTCGCTGCTGGCCGACGCGCCGGCAGCAGGCCAGCAGCAAAAACGCGGCGAAGGCCGTGGCCGCCATGGGCCACAGAAGGTCGACAAGAACGCACCACCGCTGGTGGTCGACTACGACGCCATCTGGGCCAGCCTCAAGGCTGCCGCAGGCCCGGGCCTGGCCGCCTACAACTTGCGCCTGCCACCGGCAGGTGGGCAACCGGCCAACCTGTTCTTCCTGCGGGACAACGCTGCGCACCCGCGCGCCTTCGACACCCTGGTGCTGGACCCGGCCACCGGCCAGGTGAAAAACCACGACCGCTACGCCGACAAATCCTTCAAGGCGCAGTTGCTGCAGAGCGTTTACGCCCTGCACGTGGGCGAGTACTTCGGCCTGCCAGGGCGCATCATCGTCACCGTCGCCAGCCTGACCATGCCGCTGTTCTTCGTGACGGGTTGGCTGCTGTACCTCGACCGCCGCCGCAAGAAGCGCCAGGTGCGCGCCGCCCGCGGCAGCGTCGACAGCGTCAACGCCGGCAGCGACAGCTGGTTGGTCAGCTTCGCCAGCCAAAGCGGCTTTGCCGAACAGCTGGCCTGGCAGAGTGCCGGGCAGTTGCAGGCTGCAGGCCTGCCGGTGCAGGTCCGCGCCTTGGCCGAACTGGGCGAGGATGACTTGCGCCAAGCTCGCCGTGCACTGTTCGTGGTCAGTACGTTTGGCGACGGGGAAGCCCCTGACAGCGCCCGCGCGTTCGAACGCAAGGTGCTTGGCCAGCCCTGGGCGCTGAACAACCTCAACTACGCAGTGCTCGCCTTGGGCGACCGTCAGTATCCGCACTTCTGCGGTTTCGCCCGGCGCCTGCAGGCCTGGTTGGCTGAGCGCGGCGCCAGCACTGCGTTCAGCCCGGTAGAGGTGGACAGCGCCGACCCGGCGGCCCTGCAGCAATGGCAGCAGGCACTGGCGCAACTGACCGGCGCTCAGCCAGTAACGGCCTGGCAGCCAGCAAGCTTCGGCAACTGGACACTGGTGCAACGCGCACTGATGAACCCGGGCAGCCAAGGCCAGCCGGTTTACCTGATCGGCCTGCGTGCCGAAGCGCCCGCCAGCTGGCAGGCTGGTGACCTGGTGGAAATCTTGCCGCGCAATGGTCAGCCGCGGGTCGATGCCTTCCTCCACGGCCTGGGCCTGAATGCCGACACGACCGTGCAGCTCGACGGCCTGAGCGAAACCTTGGGTCAGGCGCTGGCCAGCCGCCAGCTGCCGAGCCGGCGCGATCACCTGGTGGGGCTGCACGCCCAGGCGCTGGTCGATGCGCTGGTACCGATCGGCACGCGTGAATACTCCATCGCCTCGATCGCCAGTGACGGTGTGCTGGAGTTGATCGTGCGCCAGGAACGTCACCCCGATGACACCCTCGGCCTGGGTTCCGGTTGGCTGACCGAGTACCTGCCGGTGGATGGCGCGCTTGGCTTGCGCCTGCGCCGCAACAGTGGCTTCCACCTGCCCGCGTCGCCGGTGCCGATGATTCTGATCGGCAACGGTACCGGGCTGGCAGGTCTGCGCAGCTTGATCAAGGCACGCATCAACGCGGGCGAGCAGCGCAACTGGCTGTTGTTCGGGGAGCGTAACCGGGCCCACGACCTGCTATGCGGTGATGAGCTGCAAGGCTGGCTGGGCAGCGGTGACCTGGCGCGCTTGGACCTCGCGTTTTCGCGGGATCAGGCAGAGAAGGTGTATGTGCAGGATGTGTTGCTGCAGCAGGCCGAAGCGGTCAAGCGCTGGGTCGCCGACGGGGCCTGTGTGTATGTCTGTGGCAGCCTGCAAGGGATGGCTGCCGGTGTTGATGCCGCGCTGAAGGGCATTCTCGGAGAAACGTTGGTCGAGCAATTGATCGAAGAGGGGCGCTATCGGCGGGATGTGTACTGATCACTGCCACAACTGATACAGCCCGTCTTTGTGTAGGAGCGGCCTTGCCGGTCCGGCGCCCCGGCAAG
>NZ_JANIAG010000236.1:0-6810 GCF_028682155.1 Pseudomonas sp. 39004 | reverse complement strand
CTAAGGTGGACAAACGTGATCCACCATCGATACGTTAACTATCGTTCCGCTCGCGGAGGTATTCCTCGAGCAGCTTTTTCTCTTCTCCAGAAAGTGAGCGACTTTCCAGAAGATCGGCGCGTCGTTCGAAGGTCCTACCAAGGGACTGCTTCATCCGCCATCGCCGGATATGTGCATGGTTGCCACTTAGCAACACGTCGGGTACACGCTGATCCGCATACACCTCAGGTCGGGTGTAGTGCGGGCAATCCAGCAAGCCATCGGTGAAGGAATCTTCCTCCGCCGAGCCTACATGCCCTAAAGCTCCGGGCAGCAGCCGCGTAACCGCATCGATCAGTACCATGGCCGGCAGCTCACCACCGGAAAGCACATAGTCACCAATCGACCACTCTTCATCGACATGAGCATCAATAAAACGCTCGTCAATGCCTTCATAACGGCCGGCGATCAGGATCAGAGATTCCTGTTCGGCCAAGCCTTTGACCGCTTGCTGATCCAGCTTGCGGCCTTGTGGCGAAAGGTAGATCACCTTTGCCGCTGCTCCGGTCGCTTGCCTGGCACTGGCCAGTGCATCTTCCAGAGGCTTGATCTTCATCACCATCCCCGGACCACCGCCAAAAGGCCGATCATCCACCGTGTGGTGGCGATCACTGGTGTAGTCCCGCGGATTCCAGCAAGTGACTTGCAACAAGCCCTGCTTCACCGCGCGGCTGGTAATGCCGTACTCCGTAATGGCCGAGAACATCTCGGGGAACAACGTGATGACTTCTACGCGAAGGTTACCCATCAGTTAGAAATCCGCGTCCCATTCGACCCGCATCACACCGGCTTCAAGGTCGACTGCCAGCACACATTGCGCCGTATAGGGCAACAAGCGCTCACGGTCATCCAGGCTGCCTGCGCAAGGCTTGACCACCATTACATCGTTCGCGCCGGTCTCCAACAGGTGATCAACCGTGCCGAACAGCTGTTCGTCCTGGTTGATGACTTTCAGACCGACCAACTGGTACCAGTAGTACTCGTCGTCCGTCAGGTTGGGCAAAAGGCTGCGCGAGATGCAAATCTCGTAACCGCTCAGAAGACGCGCTTCGTCACGATCGTCGAGCCCTTTGAGCTTGGCGACCAGCTCCTTTTTATTGGAACGGCCACTGACCAGCTCTACCTGCTTGACCGACCCTTCGCGCCGAAGCGTCCAGTTACGGTAATCCAACAGGTTTTCAATCGGATCGGTAAAGGAATACACCTTCACCTCGCCGCGAACGCCGTGAACCGAAAAAATCTTGCCAACGACGATGAGGTCGTCAGCCTTTTCTGGCGTCGCGTTCATACAGTTCAGGCAGCAGCCTTGGCAGCTTCCTTCAGCAGCTGAGCAACACGCTCAGACGGCTGTGCGCCGATGCTCAGCCAGTGAGCAACGCGATCTTGTTTAACGGACAGACGAACTTCCTGACCACGAGCGATCGGGTTGAAGAAGCCAACCTGTTCGATGTGGGAGCCGTCACGCGGGTTACGCGAGTCGGTTACGGTCAGTTGGTAAAACGGGCGCTTTTTGGAGCCGCCACGGGCAAGACGAATGGTAAGCATTGAACATCGTTCCTGTAGTCGGTGCTGCAAATCATGATGCACAGCGGGCACACGGGTGCCCGAAAGGCCGCACATTCTCAAGGAATATCCGGACATTTGCAAATGCCTTTTTACTTCAAATAAAAAGGCCAGCCTGCTGATCTGCTATTAAGCCGCCTGCTCATGAGGCGACAGTGTTCCCGCCGAAGCGGGTTCCGGCCAGCGGCGGGCTTGCCGCCACTGGCCTGAATCGGTTTTACAGCTTGGGCATGCCGCCGCCAGGCATCATGCCGCCCAAGCCGCGCATCATCTTGGCCATGCCGCCCTTGGCAGAGAATTTCTTCATCATCTTCTGCATCTGCTTGTGCTGCTTGATCAGCCGGCCGACGTCCTGCACCTGGGTGCCGGAGCCGATGGCGATGCGGCGCTTGCGCGAACCGCTGAGCAGCTCAGGGTCACGGCGCTCGGCCGGGGTCATGGAGTTGATGATCGCTTCCATCTGTTTGAACTGCTTCTCGGCCGCGCCCTGGGCGTTGCCCATCTGCGACAGGTTGACCCCGCCAATGCTCGGCAGCTTGTCCATCAGGCCGCCCAGGCCGCCCATGTTCTTCATCTGCTGCAGCTGGTCGCGGAAGTCTTCGAGGTCGAAGCCCTTGCCCTTCTTCAACTTCTTGGCCAGCTTGTCAGCCTTGGCCTTGTCGATGGTCTGCTCGGCCTGTTCGATCAGGCTGAGCACATCGCCCATGCCGAGGATGCGCGACGCGACGCGGTCGGGGTGGAACGGCTCGAGGGCCTCGGTCTTCTCACCCATACCGATGAACTTGATCGGCTTGCCGGTAATGGCCCGCACCGACAGTGCGGCACCGCCACGGGCATCACCGTCGACCTTGGTCAGCACCACGCCGGTCAGCGGCAGGGCTTCACCAAAGGCCTTGGCGGTGTTGGCGGCGTCCTGGCCGGTCATGGCATCGACCACGAACAAGGTCTCGACCGGCTTGACCGCGGCATGCAGCGCCTTGATCTCGTCCATCATGTCGGCGTCGATGTGCAGACGGCCGGCGGTGTCGACGATGACCACGTCGATGAACTTGAGCTTGGCTTCGCGAATCGCCGCTTCAGCGATGGCGACAGGCTTCTGGCTGATGTCGGACGGGAAGAAGGTCACGCCGATGTCGTTGGCCAGGGTTTCCAGCTGCTTGATCGCCGCCGGGCGGTAGACGTCGGCCGACACCACCATCACGCTCTTCTTCTTGCGCTCTTTGAGGAAGCGCGCGAGCTTGCCGGCGGTGGTGGTCTTACCCGCACCCTGCAAGCCAGCCATCAGCACCACGGCCGGTGGTGCGGCGTTCAGCGCGAGGTCTTCGTTGGCCGCGCCCATCAGGCTTTCCAGCTCGGCCTGGACAATCTTCACGAAGGCCTGGCCCGGGGTCAGGCTGCGCGACACTTCGGTGCCGACCGCACGCTCCTTGACGCTGTTGACGAAATCCTTGACCACCGGCAAGGCAACGTCGGCCTCGAGCAACGCCATGCGTACTTCGCGCAGCGTGTCCTTGATGTTGTCTTCAGTCAGCTTGGCCTTGCCGGTGACATGGCGCAGCGTCTGTGACAGGCGGTCGGTCAGGTTTTCGAACATGGTGATCCTTTCTGGCCCAGTAAAAGCCGAGGTTTGTCAGGCGCCGAGGGGGAAATGCACACCCCCAGGGCACAGCAAGGCGGCGATTATAGCGAAGTGCGACGGCGGCGCACACCTTGGCTTCCGAGCGGCAAGCTCAAAGCTGCAAGCCACAAGGAAAAGCGCCCAGCCTGCACATCAGCCCTTGCTTGTAGTTTGCGGCTTCCAGCTTGCAGCTCACTATGCCAAACTCCGTCTCTTTAAGGCTCGCCAACCAGGACTTATGTTCTCCTCACCCAGCCTCATCCCCAACCTGATCGCCGCCGGCCTTTATATAGCTGCGACCCTCTACCAGGGTTCGCACCTGGCCCAGGGCCGCAAGTCCGACAAACGGCTGCTGGGCTTGCTCGGTGCCCTTGCTGTGATCGCCCAGAGCGGCGCCCTGTTCTTCCAGCTGATCACCCCGCTGGGCCTGAGCCTCGACTTCTTCAGCGCCGCCAGCCTGATCGCCGTGGCGGTCATCACTCTGACCCTGCTGGCGTGCCTGCGCATCCCGGTGGAAAACCTGCTGGTGCTGCTGTTCCCGCTGGGCGCGGTCACGGCGCTGCTGGCCCAGTTCGCGCCACCGGGCACCGTGCCGCTGATCAACGAAGAGCCCGGCATCCTCGCGCATATCCTGCTGTCGATCCTGGCCTACGGCCTGTTCACCATTGCCGTGTTCCAGTCGCTGCTGCTGTTGCTGCAGGACCGCCAGTTGAAAAACAAGCACCCGTCCGGGCTGATCCGCAACTTCCCGCCGCTGCAAACCATGGAAAGCCTGCTGTTCGGCTTCCTCTGGGCCGGCTGGTGCCTGCTCTCGCTGTCGCTGATTTCCGGCTGGCTGTTCCTCGACAACCTGTTCGCCCAGCACCTGGTGCACAAGACCTTGCTGGCCTGCGTCGCCTGGGTGGTGTTCAGTGTTCTGCTGTGGGGCCGCACCCGCCTGGGTTGGCGTGGCCACAAAGCGATCCGCTGGACGCTGGCCGGTTTCTGCCTGCTGATGCTGGCCTATTTCGGCAGCAAGCTGGTCCGCGAATTCATCTTGCATATCTGACGGCCGCCCATGGACACCCTGCCGTACGCCCCGCTATTCGGCACCCTGGCACTGGCGCTGCTGTGGTCGGCGCTGTTCAGTGCCGTGGATGCCGCACGCCTGCAACTCAATGGCTCGCTACGCAATGGCGACGACGGGCAAGCCCCCCTGCCCGCCCAGGCACTGGTGCTGTGCGCCAGCCTGGGCAAGCTGCTGGTACTGGGCCTGGCCTGCCTGATCGGCCAGCGCTACAGCGGCGAACACGGTTTCTGGCTGGCCGGGCTGGGCGCCACCCTGGCCTTGCTGGTGTTTGCCGAGTTCCTGCCGCGGCGCCTGGCGCGGCGTAACCCACAGGCGTTCGTCAGCCTGGGTGCCAGCCTGCTGAAGGTGCCGTTGGCCATCCTGCAGCCACTGGCCTGCCTGCTCGATGGTTGCGCCAAGCTGATCCTGCGCCCGTTCCGCGCGCAGCCTACGGCGGTAGCCCTGCACCCACAGCAAGATGACGACTTCGACGAAGACGAAGCGCACGAGCCAGTGCGCCACGGCCTGCTCGATGGCTTGCAGTCGCTGGACAAAGTCACCGTCAACGACATCCTGGTGCCGCGCAACGAAGTCGATGGCATCAACCTGGACGAGCCGATCGAACGCATCATCGAGCAGTTGATCGTCAGCCGGCACACCCGGCTGCCGGTCTATCACAACGATATCAACCAGGTTGAAGCGATCCTCAATACCAAGCTGATCAGCCACCTGCTGCCCAGGGCAGAGCTGACCCTGGAGAAGCTGCACGGCGCCTGCTACGAACCCTACTTCGTCCCGGAAAGCACACCCCTGCAGATGCAGTTGCTGAACTTTCACAAGCAGCAACGCCGCCTGGGCGTCGTGGTGGACGAATACGGCGAGGTGCTGGGCATCGTCACCTTGGAAGACATCCTCGAAGAAATCGTTGGCGAATTCGAAGACGAACAGGGGCTGGACAACCCGCACGTACACCCCCAGGCCGATGGCACCTTCGTCATCGAAGGCACCGCCTCGCTGCGCGAGATCAACCGCACCCTGGGCTGGCACCTGCCTTGCGATGGCGGGCCGAAAACCCTCAACGGGTTGGTCACCGAAGCGCTGGAAAGCATCCCGGAAAGCGCGGTTTGCCTGAAGATCGGCCGATATCGCCTGGAAATCCTCGAAACAGAGGACAATTGCGCCAGCAAGGTACTGGTGTGGACCGTGACCCGCTAGCTATACTCGGGCCACGCTTACCCAGCCCCGCCGTCCCGCCTGCTACCCGCACCCGGCGCCCCACGGCCAGTCCGCTCCACTGACACGCCCTGCGGCCCTGTTTCAATACCCCGAACAGTACCCGCGCCCGCCCCTACCCCCCTTGGGCTATCGTCAGTCGAGCGAGCAAAAGAACAATACGCTTCGGCGTCCGCGCAACGGTGCCTGCCCATTGATGCAGCACGCACCCTCGCGGATCAAGCCCGTGGCGCACGACCAGACTGTTAGGGACCTACTTAATGACCACCAGCAGCACCTATGCCCAAGCGCCTGCCGCGCCGGTCAACTCGCCCGCGCGGGTGGCCACCGCCAGCTTCATTGGCACTGCCATCGAGTTCTACGACTTCTACGTTTACGCCACTGCCGCCGCGCTGGTGATCGGCCCGGTGTTCTTCCCCTCCGGGTCGGGCACCGCGCAGATGCTCGCGGCCTTTCTGACCTTCGGCATTGCCTTCCTCGCCCGCCCGCTGGGCTCGGCATTGTTCGGCCACTTTGGCGACCGTATCGGCCGCAAATCGACCCTGGTGGCGTCGCTGCTGTTGATGGGCGTCTCCACCACCGCCATCGGCGTGCTGCCCGGCTATGACAGCATTGGCGTGTGGGCGCCGATCCTGCTTTGCCTGCTGCGCTTCGGCCAAGGCCTGGGCCTGGGTGGCGAATGGGGCGGCGCGGCGCTGCTGGCGACCGAAAACGCACCACCGGGCAAGCGCGCCTGGTTCGGCATGTTCCCGCAGCTGGGCCCTTCGATCGGCTTTTTGGCTGCCAACGGCTTGTTCCTGACCCTGGCCCTGGTGCTCAGTGACGAGCAATTCCGTGAATGGGGCTGGCGCATCCCGTTCCTGCTCAGCGCCGCCCTGGTACTGGTGGGCCTGTATGTGCGCCTCAAGCTCGAAGAGAGCCCGGTGTTCGCCAAAGCCATTGCCCAGCATGAGCGCGTGAAGATGCCGGTGGTCGACCTGTTCGCCAAGCACTGGGTGCCAACCCTGCTGGGTGCTGCGGCGATGGTGGTGTGCTACGCGCTGTTCTACATCTCGACGGTGTTCTCGCTCAGCTACGGCGTGACCACGCTGGGTTACAGCCGTGAGACGTTCCTTGGCCTGCTGTGCTTTGCGGTGGTCTTCATGGCCCTGGCCACGCCGCTGTCGGCCTGGCTCAGCGACCGCTACGGGCGCAAGCCGGTATTGATCGTCGGTGGCCTGCTGGCGGTGGCTTCGGGCTTTACCATGGAACCGCTGCTGACCTCGGGCTCGACCACAGGGGTGGCGCTGTTCCTGGCCATCATGCGTTT
>NZ_JANIAG010000235.1:0-6811 GCF_028682155.1 Pseudomonas sp. 39004 | reverse complement strand
TCCGGGCCGCACCCCGTTCGCGGCCCTTTTTAATTTTAGGCGATTGCCATGCTTGATCTGATCTTGACCAAGGTATGGTCGGATTTATCTATACCTGTTGGCGGTATTCCCAATCCATTTCGCTTGATGCAACTGGCAACCGTCAATGCTGAAGGGCAACCCAAGGTAAGCACTGTGGTCTTGCGCCATGCGGATGAATCTACGCAGTCGATTATCTTTTATGCGGACAAGCGGTCGGCAAAATGCGCAGAGATACTTGCCGAACCTAGAGTCGGCATAACCTCCGTCGACCCATCCGGCAAGCTTCAGCTGCGGATGGAAGGCCGAGGTGAACCTGTGTCGGATGTTTCGTTACTTACCAAGCACTGGGAGCAGGCACGAGGAAGAACTCAAGCACTCTTTCGCCATGGAAGCATCCCCGGTGAGGCGATCTCTGCACCTTCATCAGCCTACGAAACGCACCTGGAGGGTTTCGAAAACTTCGCGTTAGTGACTGTCCACCTGAGAAAAATTGAGTGGCTCGACCTTACCCAGGATATCCACCACCGGGCACGCTTCATTCTGCAAGGCGAACATTGGCAGGCGGGTTGGATCGCGCCCTGAGACAGGATCAATTTTGATGAGCAGAATGGGGCAGGGCAAATAGCTGGCCAAGGCAGCTGATCTCGTTGTGCGATGTTTGGAAAGTCGAAAGCAGCCACTCGCGATTGGCCACGTTCGACCCTAAGCTGACAGCTCCCCAGTCGCACAGCAGTTCGATGTCAGGCAAGTCACTCGTGTCAGCTGCTCATGCCAATACCCCGCAGCCGAGACGCTGCAGGTTCGCGCGCAGCCGATGCGCTGCACACGCACATTGCCGATTCATTGCGCGACCCACTGTGCAACTGAGCAGCGCGCTACCAGTCCTGCGAATGCGGTGCTGGCCCTGCCAGCGCCGGAAACAGCGGCAGTACCTCTTCTGCCAGTTCCTGAAGGATGTCCTGGGCCGGGCGCCGCGCCATCTGCACCCCCAATGCTGCATGGTTGACCCCGGCCTCGCGCCACTCGCCGAGCAGGTCGATCAACC
This sequence comes from Pseudomonas sp. 39004, assembly GCF_028682155.1. Lineage (NCBI taxonomy): Bacteria > Pseudomonadati > Pseudomonadota > Gammaproteobacteria > Pseudomonadales > Pseudomonadaceae > Pseudomonas > Pseudomonas sp. 39004. Next base: position 5,745 of record NZ_JANIAG010000235.1, on the reverse strand, counting down.
CGTTGCGCCCGGTGCGCAGCACGTAGCCGCCTTGCAGCGGTGTACGCGGGAAGTTCGGGTCGTCGTCCAGGTCGATCCATTCGTTGGTCATGTGCGGGCGGAAACCACCGCCCGGTATCGCTGCGCGCCAGGCGCGGATTTTTTCGGCCAACCGTCGTGGTCCAAGCACGTTATGGGTGGCGTCGGGGTAGGTGAGCCAGCCATCGGCGTGTTCGCCCAGCCACTGCAGGCTTTGGCGTGACGAGCCGGTCACCACCAATGGGATGCGCCCTGACACTGGCCTTGGCAACAGCCGGGCACTGCCGAGTTGGCCCAGCGGCGACTGGATCGGCCCAGGGTGCTCGGCCAACAGTTGCCGGAAGTAGTCCACGCTTTGCGCAAAGCGCTCGCCGCGGCTGTCGTGGTCCAAGCCATAGGCTGGAAACTCCACGGGCCGGTCGCCCGAGGCGATGCCCAGCACCAGGCGCCCACCCGACAGGGTATCGAGGGTGGCAGCGGCCTTGGCCAGGTCGATCGGGTGGCGCAAGGCGAAGATCGCGCTGCCAGTCACCAGGGCGATGCGCTGAGTCTGCGCGGCCAGGTAGGCCAGGTAGGTGAACGGGTCGAATACCTGCCCAGCGTCACCGAAGGCCGGGTCGAACAAGGGCACATCACGCACCCAGGCGGCGGCAAAGCCCAGGCGGTCGATGTCGCCGACCAGCCGTGCCTGCCCGGCCAGTGCCTGCATGTTGCCGTCGTAGAAACGCAGCGGCATGAAGATGCCCAAGGTCAGTTGATCGGGCGCGAACATGCGCCGGTAGCCGGGGTGCTGGGCGAAGGCGCTGGCGTTGGCGCCGCAGGTGGGGGTTGTAGGGTTCATGGCCGTTCCTTGGTTGAGCGATTTCATGGGCCAGTGGCCGGCGCGGGCAGGCGGATACCCCGTTGCACGGCGGGGCGCTGCTCGACCTGGCGGTACCAGCGGGTCAGGTGGCGGTGGGGGCTGAAGTCGAAGCCCACCAGGGCGGCGATGTGCAGCCAGGCGAAGGTCGCGATGTCTGCGATCGAATAGCGCTCTCCGGCCAGCCATGGCTGGGTGGCAAGCTGCTGGTCGAGGACGGTGAAGGTGCCTTCGGTAAGGCTGCGGTAGCGCTTGAGCGCCGCAGGGTTGGGCATGGCCTCGAAGCATTCGAAGTGCACGCGCTGGCCGAGCAGCGGCCCCATGCTGGCGCTGTGGTACATCAACCAGGTGATCGCCGCCCAGCGCGGCTGCGGCGCGGGGTCGAGCAATTGGCCGCTGAGCTGTGCCAGGTACAGCAAAATGGCGGCAGACTCGAACAGCACGATGTTGGCAGCATGGTCGACCAAGACCGGGATGCGGCCGGCCGGGTTGAGCGCGAGAAAGCCCGGTTGCAAATGCTCGCCGTGCTCGATGCGAACATGCTCCAGGCGATAGGGCAGGCCCATCTCTTCGAGTGCGATGGTGGCTTTGAAGCCGTTGGGCGAGCTGTCGGTGTACAGCACCAGCGAGGGATCATGCATGTCGAATAACCTCAGGAAAACTAACGCAAGTTGTTTGGCCTGAGCGCTATGCTATGCAGATCGAGCGCGATACTAAAACGATTGCTTCTTACGCCAGCGTTAGTTTTTCTAAATCGAGGAATTCCATGGGTGCCGTTCTGCCACTGCTTGCCTTGCGCGCCTTCAGCGAAACCACCCGCCTGGGCAGCCTGAAGGCGGCCGCCGAGCGCATGGGGGTTACCCCGGGGGCCATCAGCCAGCAGATTCGCCTGCTGGAGGACCGCCTCGGCGTCACCCTGCTGACACGCAGCCGCCATGGCGTGCAGCTCACCGAGGCCGGGGCGGGCCTGTACCCCGGCGTTTCGCGCGGTTTCGGCGAAATCGAGAGCGCCTTGCTCGACCTTGAAGCTTTGGCACGGGCCAGCACCCTCACCATCAGCACGCAACCTTCCTTCGCGTCCAGCTGGCTGGTGCCGCGCCTCAGTAGCTTCAGCGCGCTGCACCCTGGTATCGAGGTTCGTGTCGAGGCCACCGCGGCACTGGTCGACCTGCAGCGCGAACGTGTCGACATTGCCCTGCGCCATGGCCTGGGCGATTACCCGGGGCTGCAGTCGATGCCTTTGCTGGCGCCCGTGCTGCTACCCGTTTGCAGCCCGGCGCTGCTCGCCAGTGGGCCGGCACTGGATGAACCCGTAGATTGCCTGCAGTACCCGCTGCTGCAGGATGCCGACCGTGCCGACTGGACGCTGTGGTTGCAGGCCCACGGCTTCGAGCCTGACAGCCGCAGCCGGCGCGGGCCGAGCTTTGACGAGGAGCTGCTGTTGCTGCGCGCGGCCGCGAGCGGTCAAGGCATTGCCCTGGTCCAGGCGCAGCATGCCGAGGAGGGGCTGCGTGACGGCAGCCTGGTGGTGGCCGTGGATCGGCCCTGGCCGTCACGCTTTGCCTACTACCTGGTCGCCCGCAAGGAGCAGTTGAAGCGGCCCCAGGTGCGTGCCTTCATCGACTGGATCGAGGGGCAGCTTGCGGGAAGCCGTAGTACAGGGTAAGCCGAGCGTGGTCAGACGCCAGCCTGGTGCATGCAGGTGTGCAGGTCTTCAAGAAACGCCCGCAGGATCGGTGGCGGCGACACGCCGCGCCGGGTGATTACATCGAAGGGGGAGGTCAGGTCCAGTGTGCTGGCGCCCAGGCGGCGCATTTCGCCGGTCTTGACCCACTGCTCGGCGAAGTGCACGGGCAGGAAGCCGATGTAGGCGCCGGAAATGATCAGGATCGCCGCCGCCTCGATGTTCTCCACGGTCGCGGCGGCCTTGCTGATGCCCAGTTGCTCCAGGTCGTACTGCTGCATGTAGCCACGCACGACGATATGGCACTGGCGAACTTCTTCAAGCAGGCGGCCGTTGGCCGCCTTGCTGGCATACAGCGGATGGCGACGACCACAGTAGAGCCCCAGGGCTTCGTCGTACAGCGGCAGGTACGACAGCCCCGGCACGCGCAACGGGAAGTGGCCGATGGCCAGGTGCAGCCGGCTGTCCAGTACCCGCTCTTCGAGCTCCGCCGGGGCGCCGATGTAGATGTGCAGGTGGGCATCGTGCCCGCGTGAGACAAAGCGCTGGGTGGTGCGCGGCAGGGGCGAGGCGTTGTCGGTCAGGGTGGAGTCGATGATGCCCAGGTTGAGCTTGCCGCTGATGTGCTGCTTGAGCACGTCGGCATCCATGCAGAAGCTCTCCACCGCGCTTAGCAGGCGCAAGGTGGCCTCATGGATGGCCACGCCCTGTTCGGTCAGGCGAAAGCCGCTGCGCCCGCGCTGGCAAAGCTTGACCCCCAGGCGGGTTTCCAGGTGTGTCATCTGTTCGCTGATGGTCGACTGGCCGGCGTTGAGTGCTGCCTGCGCGGCGGAAAAGCCCCCGCACCTGACGATGGTGGTGAACACCCTGAGAAGCTTCAGATCGACATCGTGGAGCTGGATCACTGTGGCCTCCTGGCGGTGCTTCACATCGCTGCGTCACATCGCGCTGGCTGATATGAGCGTCCGGCCATTGTTTTTTTTCAAGCTAACCACGCAGCCGTGATCCCTGCAATGCCTGGCGCCTGGAAATGCCGGCGGGCTTTGGGCAATCGGGCGAATACTTCGGGTTGCCCGATGTATGCATCTGCACTTGCGCATTTTTCCGCTCTTGGCCTGCCGCCATAGTGGCTGCAACGGCGGTCGAGCAGTCGCCCCGTCTCCTGACCAGAACAATAAGTGGAGAAACCTGAACATGGCAAAGCACGGTTATGAATCCGGCCGCCTGAACCTGCCCTTCGTCGGGCATTGCACCTTCGCCAAATCGCCCATCTGCACCGACTGGGATGCCATCGACGCCGATGTGGCGATCCTCGGTGCGCCCAACGACATGGGCACCCAATGGCGCTCTGGCGCACGTTTCGGACCGCGCGGCATTCGCGAGGCATCGACCCTGTTCTCGTTCGGCCATGCCGGCGCCTACGACTTCGAAGATGACGCCACCTACCTGACCGATGACCAACTGCGCATGGTCGATGTCGGTGACGCCGATATCGTGCACACCGACATGGCCAGCAGCAATGCCAACATCGAGTCGGCCGTGCGCCAGATTCTCAAGGCCGGCGCCATGCCGGTGGTGCTGGGCGGCGACCACTCGATCCATGCGCCGGTGATCAAGGCCTTTGAAGGGCATGGGCCGATCCACATCGTGCACTTCGATGCCCACCTGGACTTCGTCGACGAGCGCCATGGTGTGCGCTACGGCCACGGCAGCCCCCTGCGCCGCGCCTCGGAGCTGGACCACATCGTCGGCATGACCCAGATGGGCATCCGCAACGTGTCGTCCTCCAACCGCGATGACTACGATGCCGCGCGCGACGCCGGCTCGCAGATCCTTTCGGTACGCGACGTGCGCCGCCTGGGTTGTGAAGGCGTGATGGCGAAAATCCCCGAAGGCCGCGACTACTACATCACCATCGACATCGACGGTTTCGACCCGTCCATCGCCCCAGGCACCGGCACACCGAGCCATGGCGGATTCTTCTACTACGAAGTGCTGGAGATCATCCAGGCGCTGGCCCGGCGCAGCCAGGGGCGGATCGTCGGCATGGACCTGGTGGAAGTGGCCCCGGCCTACGACCCGGCAGGCGTGACCTCGATTCTTGCCGCGCAGTTGCTGATGAACAGCATCGGCTTCATCTTCCACGCGCGCGCCAACGCCCGCTGATCCGGAGACTGTACCGTGGACAACAAGGTAAAAGCCTACCTGCAGGCCTTCGGGGTTTCAGAGGCCACCCAGCGTTTTCTCAGCAAGCCTCAGCATATGTTCATCGGCGGTGCCTGGCTGGAGGCCAGTGATGGTGCCAGCGCCGAGGTCATCGAGCCGGCCACCGAGGGCGTGCTGACGCGCATCCCCATGGGCACCCCGGATGACCTGGACCGTGCGGTGCGTGCCGCCCGCGCGCAATTCGATGGCGGCCCGTGGAGCCAGCTCAAGCCGCTGGAGCGCGAGCGCCTGATTCATCGCCTGGCCGACCTGGTCGAGGCTAATGGCGACGAGCTGGCGCAGATCGAGTCGATCGACATGGGCAAGTCGGTCGCCCAGGCCCGTGCCGTGGACATCCAGGGCACCGTCGATACGCTGCGCTACTTTGCCGGCTGGGCCAGCAAGATCCATGGGCGCACCGTCGAGCCCTCGCTGCCGGGCAACTACCTGGCCTATACCCGCAAGGAAGCCGTCGGCGTGGTAGGGGCCATCGTGCCCTGGAACTTCCCCCTGCAAACCATGGCCTGGAAGCTCGGCGCGGCGCTGGCGACCGGCTGCACCGTGGTGGTCAAGCCGGCGGAGCTGACCTCACTGTCGGCCTTGCGCTTTGCCGAGCTGGTGCAGGCGTCGGGCATCCCCGACGGTGTGCTCAACATTGTCACCGGGCGCGGCAGCGTGGTGGGCACGGCGATGTCCAGCCACCCGGGCATCGACAAGCTGAGCTTTACCGGTTCGACCCCGGTGGGCTGCTCGGTGGGCAAGGCGGCGATGGACCAGATGAAGCGCCTGACCCTGGAACTGGGCGGCAAGTCGCCGGTGATCGTGTTCGCCGATGCCGATATCTTTGCTGCGGCCGAGGCGGTCGCCAACGGTGTGTTCTTCAACTCGGGGCAGGTGTGCGATGCCGGTACCCGTGCTTATGTCGAGCGCAGTGTCTACCCGGCCTTCCTCGAAGCGCTGGCGCGCTACACGGCAGATC
>NZ_JANIAG010000234.1:0-6813 GCF_028682155.1 Pseudomonas sp. 39004 | reverse complement strand
GGCATCGAACACTTGGTCGCAGGGTTGGCTGGGGCTTTCGCCAAGGGCCAGAAGCTGTGTGATACGGCCGTCTTCGATGACCAGCCCGCCACGGGCGTCGGTGTCGTTGGCGGTGAAGATGGCAAGCGGGGATTTCAACCAGATGCGGGTCGCAGGCATGGTGCCGGCTCCTCTGAAAGTGGGTTCAGGTTAGCCAGCTCAGTGTTGCCCTGTCTGCTGATCCAGGTCCGCCGCGGGGGCGAGGCATCGAGTCTACTGCCTCGCCACGCAGCTTTCAATTCACCAGGTCAGGGGCTCACCTTTGTAGTTGATGAAGCGCAGGCCGCCCTTGCCGCTTTGCGCCTTGATCTGCTCGAGCATGCCGCGGGTGCTGGTGAGTACGTCGATCTCGGCGTTCTCGCCGCCCATGTCGGTCTTCACCCAGCCCGGGTGCATGGCCAGCACGCAAAGGCCGGGGCGCTGCTGTTCGACCACGAAGCTGTTGATCATCGAGTTCAGCGCCGCCTTGCTGGCTTTGTACAGGCAGACTTCACCGCCGTCCGGCACGGTCACGCTGCCCAGGATCGAGCTCATGAAGGCCAGCACGCCGCTGCCCTCGCGAACCTGGCCGACCAGGCGCCGGGCGACGCGGATGGGCGCCACTGCGTTGGTCATGAACAGGTCACCGATGTCCTGGTTGCGGACGGTTTCCAGGTCTTGTGGCAGCGGGCCCATGACGCCGGCGTTGACGAACAGCAGGTCGAACACTTCGCCTTGCAGGCGTTGCTTCAGCCCGTCGAGCTGCGCGGTGTCATTCATCTCCAGTTGCTCGATGCGCACACCGGGGACACTGGCCAAGGCGCCGGCCTTTTGCGGGTCGCGCACCGTGGCGATGACGTTCCAGCCGTCCTCTTGCAGGCGTTGCACCAAGCCCAGGCCAAGCCCACGGGAGGCGCCGATGATGAGTGCGGTTTTTGCGGTGGCCATGTGGACGCGCTCCTTGATCGATTGCAAAAGAAAGGTATTGAGGATACTGCAGACTGGCAATTGCCGCCTTGCCCGCCTTTGGTTAATTAATGATCAGTTGCGCCAGCCCTTGTGTGGCTGGGCGTTTGGCCTGTTGGCTAACGGGTTATCCACAGGCTGTTCCACAGTTATTGTGTGCAAGCCACACGGGTTGCCGGGGCCGCCTTGTGAATCGGGTTTGGGGATAACCCTCAGAGTTTCAGTCATTTGCAGCTGTCATCAAATAGTGATCAAAATATGATCAAAGCTCTGCGGGCCTTGAAAAACCTAGCCTGCAAGAGAGTGCCCCAAGCTTATCCACAGGCAGGCCCACAGTTCATGTGCGTAATGTTCAGCGTGCTTCGAGCAGTATGCGCCCACGGCTCAGGTCGGCCAGCTGCTGTTGCAGCGCGGCCAGCTGGGCTTCACCCACCGCAATGTGCAGGTCTACGCCATTGGCGGTGAACTGTTCATCCAGCACCAGGCCGTCAGCCTCTGCCAGGCGCAGCTTCAGCAACGCCAGCTCGCTGAAGCTGCAACTGCAGGTGAATTCGCTGCGTTGCACCAACAACCGCTTGGGAGCCTGTTGCAGGCATTTATTGGCGCCGCCGCCATAGGCCCTGGCCAGGCCTCCGGTGCCCAGCTGGATGCCGCCGTACCAGCGGATCACCAGCACCACCACCTGATCGCAGTCTTGCGCTTCGATGGCCGCCAGGATCGGGCGACCGGCGGTGCCACCCGGCTCGCCATCGTCATTGCTGCGGTACTGGCCGCCCAGCTTCCAGGCCCAGCAGTTGTGGGTCGCGGCCAGGTCACTGTGGCGTTCGATGAAGCTCATCGCCTCGGCAGCACTGGTAATCGGGCCGGCGAGGGTGATGAAACGGCTTTTGCGGATTTCTTCACGAAACTCGCAGAGGTCGAGCAGGGTAGAAGGCATAAATGGCTGTCAGGCACTCGGCTTGATGCCGCACCCCTTGAGAATGATGTGGATAAGGTTGTTGCTGGCGTCTTCCATGTCTTGCTTGGTCAGGCGGCTGCGGCCGGTGACCTGGCAGATCTGCGTGGCGAAGTCGGCGTAGTGCTGGGTGCTGCCCCAGAGCAGGAAGATCAGGTGCACCGGGTCGACCGGGTCCATCTTGCCCGCTTCGATCCAGGCCTGGAACACCGCTGCCCGGCCACGGAACCACTCGCGGTAGTCGGCGCTGAAGTACTCGTTCAGGCAACTGCCGCCGCTGATCACCTCCATGGCGAAGATCCGCGAGGCCTGCGGGTTGCGCCGCGAAAACTCCATCTTGGTGCGGATGTAATGGCTCAGCGCTTCGCCCGGGTCGTCCTCGACGCTCAAGGCGTTGAAGGTGCTGTCCCACAACTCGATGATGTTGCTCAGCACGGCAATGTACAGGCCCAGCTTGTTGGTGAAGTAATAATGCAGGTTGGCCTTGGGCAAACCGGCCTTCAGGGCAATGGTGTTCATGCTGGTGCCCTTGAAGCCATGGCGGGCGAATTCGTCTTCGGCGGCCTGGATGATGGCCTGTTCGTTCTTCTGGCGGATGCGGCCGGCGGGCTTGCCCGAGGCGGAGAGGCGATGCGCTGGGACTTCAAGGGTCATGGACGATTCCGTACGGGTCAGTGGCAGCGGCTGTCGGACAAGATTACCTGCCTACGCCGAAGTGACAAGCGTTTGCGTCAGAGACTGGCATCAGCGTGTCGCAGCCAGGCTATCCAGGAAGCTCTCCAGCACCAGGTTCGGCCGCCGCCCTTTGCGTGTCACCCAACTCAGGCTCAGGTCATAGAAGCGCTGGCGGGGCTTGAGGGCACGCAGCCGGCCTTGCTGCACCCAGAAGCTGGCGTAGTGGTCTGGCAGGTAGCCGATGTAGCGCCCGGTGAGGATGAGAAACGCCATGCCTTCGCGGTCCGACGCGCTGGCCGTGCAGTGCAGCGCCTGGTAGTGGGCCTGGATATCGGCCGGCAGGCGGAAGGTTGGGGTGATGGCTTCCTGGCTGTTGAGCCTGTCGTCGTCAATCTGGTGATCGTCGGCGTAGAACAGGGGGTGGCCGACCGCGCAATACAGCAGCGAGCGCTCGCTATACAGCGGTTGGTATTCAAGGCCTGACAGGGCGATGGTCTGCGGTACCACGCCAACATGCAGACTGCCGTCGAGGACGCCGTGCTCGACCTGGCTGGGGGCGATCATGCGGATGTTGATGCGCACGTCAGGGCCGCGGTCCTTGAGCTCGGCAAGTGCATGGGTGATGCGCATGTGCGGCAGGGTCACCAGGTTATCGGTCAGCCCGATGTTCAGCTCGCCGCGCAGGTGCTGGTGCAGCCCGTTGACCTCGGTACGGAAACTCTCCAGGGCGCTGAGCAACTGCAAGGCCGAATGGTAGACCTCGCGGCCTTCCTCGGTCAGGGAAAAACCGGCACGGCCGCGCTGGCACAGGCGCAGGCCCAGGCGCTGCTCCAGGTCGTTCATCTGCTGGCTGATGGCCGAGCGGCCGATCCCGAGCACGTTCTCGGCTGCCGAGAAGCCGCCGCACTCGACGACGCTGCGGTAGATCTTCAACAGGCGAATGTCAAAATCGCTGACTTGAGCGAGTGGGTCGGGGCGTCGGCTCATTAGTTTAGTGTTGCCCTATCTGAAGATTAGAAATGCAGGCTTTTTCAGACTTTATCGCCGTGCCAATTTAGCTGCAACAACATCCATCGTTGCCTAATCGTCTTCCGAGGAACCGCCGATGAACATGCCCGAAACCGCCCACACCGGTATCGCCAGCCAGCTCAAGCTGGATGCGCACTGGATGCCCTACACCGCCAACCGCAATTTCCATCGCGACCCACGCCTGATCGTGGCGGCTGAAGGCAACTACCTTGTGGATGACAAGGGGCGCAAGATTTTCGACGCCTTGTCTGGGTTGTGGACCTGCGGTGCCGGGCATACCCGCAAGGAAATCACCGAAGCGGTAACCCGTCAGCTTGGCACCCTGGATTACTCCCCAGCCTTCCAGTTCGGCCACCCGCTGTCGTTCCAGCTGGCTGAAAAGATCACCGAGCTGACTCCGGGTGACCTGAACCACGTCTTCTATACCAACTCCGGTTCCGAGTGCGCCGATACCGTGTTGAAGATGGTGCGTGCCTACTGGCGCCTGAAAGGTCAGGCGAGCAAGACCAAGATCATCGGCCGTGCCCGCGGTTACCACGGCGTGAACATCGCCGGTACCAGCCTGGGTGGCGTGAACGGCAACCGCAAGATGTTCGGCCAGCTGCTGGACGTCGACCATTTGCCGCACACCGTGCTGCCGGTCAACGCCTTCTCCAAGGGCATGCCGGAAGAGGGCGGCATCGCCCTGGCCGACGAGATGCTCAAGCTGATCGAGCTGCACGATGCGTCGAACATCGCGGCGGTGATTGTCGAGCCGCTGGCGGGGTCGGCAGGTGTTTTGCCGCCACCGAAGGGCTACCTCAAGCGCCTGCGCGAGATCTGCACCCAGCACAACATCCTGCTGATCTTCGACGAAGTGATCACCGGTTTCGGCCGCATGGGCGCGATGACCGGTGCTGAAGCTTTCGGCGTAACGCCAGACCTGATGTGCATCGCCAAGCAGGTGACTAACGGCGCCATCCCGATGGGTGCGGTAATTGCCAGCACCGAGATCTATCAGACCTTCATGAACCAGCCCACCCCGGAATACGCGGTGGAGTTCCCCCACGGCTATACCTACTCGGCCCACCCTGTGGCCTGCGCCGCCGGCCTCGCCGCGCTGGACCTGCTGCAGAAGGAAAGCCTGGTGCAGGCCGCTGCCGAACTGTCGCCGCACTTCGAGAAGCTGCTGCACGGTGTCAAAGGCACGAAGAACGTCGTCGACATCCGCAACTACGGCCTGGCCGGCGCGATCCAGATCGCTGCCCGCGATGGTGATGCGATCGTGCGCCCTTATGAAGTGGCGATGAAGCTGTGGAAGGCGGGCTTCTATGTTCGCTTTGGTGGCGACACCCTGCAGTTCGGCCCAACCTTCAACACCCAGCCGCAGGAACTGGACCGCCTGTTCGACGCAGTGGGCGAGACCCTGAACCTGATCGATTGATCTTCGCGAATATGACGACAGGCGCGTGAGGTGATCACGCGCTTGTAACACCCCTCTTTATCTGGAGTTATGCATGAGCATTGTTCAGCACCTGATCAACGGCGAGCTGGTTACCAAGGGTGAGCGCACCGCCGATGTCTTCAATCCGTCGACCGGCCAGGCCGTGCGCAAGGTCGAACTGGCCAGCCGTGCGACCGTGCAGGAAGCCATCGACTCGGCCAAGGCGGCGTTCCCGGCTTGGCGCAACACACCGCCGGCCAAACGTGCCCAGGTGATGTTCCGTTTCAAGCAACTGTTGGAGCAGAACGAAGCACGCATCTCGCAGATGATCAGCGAAGAGCACGGCAAGACTGTGGAAGACGCTGCGGGCGAGCTGAAGCGCGGTATCGAGAACGTCGAGTTTGCTTGCGCAGCACCGGAAGTGCTCAAAGGCGAGTACAGCCGCAACGTGGGCCCGAACATCGACGCCTGGTCCGACTTCCAGCCACTGGGCGTGGTTGCCGGCATTACGCCGTTCAACTTCCCGGCCATGGTCCCGCTGTGGATGTACCCGCTGGCCATTGCCTGCGGTAACGCGTTCATCCTCAAGCCTTCCGAACGTGACCCGAGTTCGACCCTGTTCATCGCGCAACTGCTGCTGGAGGCTGGCCTGCCGAAGGGCATCCTCAACGTGGTGCACGGTGACAAGGAAGCGGTGGATGCACTGATCGAGGCCCCAGAGGTAAAAGCCCTGAGCTTCGTAGGTTCGACGCCGATTGCCGAGTACATCTATGCCGAAGGCACCAAGCGCGGCAAACGCGTCCAGGCGCTGGGTGGTGCGAAGAACCATGCCGTGCTGATGCCTGATGCTGACCTGGACAACGCCGTCAGCGCCCTGATGGGAGCTGCCTACGGTTCGTGCGGTGAGCGTTGCATGGCCATTTCCGTGGCGGTGTGCGTGGGTGACCAGGTTGCAGATGCCCTGATCGCCAAGCTGGAGCCCCAGATCAAAGCCTTGAAGATCGGTGCGGGTACTTCTTGTGGCCTGGACATGGGCCCGCTGGTAACGGCGGCTGCCCGTGACAAGGTGGTTGGCTATATCGACGACGGTGTGGCTGCTGGCGCCAAGCTGGTGGTGGACGGCCGTGGCTTCCGTGTGGCGGGTAATGAGGATGGTTACTTCGTGGGTGGCACCTTGTTCGACAAGGTGACCCCGGAGATGCGCATCTATAAAGAAGAGATCTTCGGCCCCGTGCTGTGCGTGGTGCGGGTGAATAGCCTGGAGCAGGCCATGCAACTGATCAACGATCACGAGTATGGCAACGGCACTTGCATCTTCACCCGTGATGGTGAGGCGGCGCGCCTGTTCTGTGACGAGATCGAAGTGGGCATGGTTGGTGTGAACGTGCCGCTGCCAGTACCGGTGGCTTATCACAGCTTTGGTGGTTGGAAGCGTTCGCTGTTTGGTGACCTGCATGCTTATGGGCCGGATGGTGTGCGCTTCTATACCCGCCGCAAGGCGATCACCCAGCGCTGGCCGCAGCGGGCTAGCCATGAGGCGTCGCAGTTTGCGTTCCCTAGCCTTTAAGGCGTGACGTGAAGCGGGGAGGCCGGAAGGCCTCCCCGTTTTCTATATCGAGACAGGCACCAAGGCGCCGCGCGCCTATCCCTCAGGAATAACTGGCCCGAAACAAATGTAGGAGCGAGCTCGCTCGCGATGCGCCGCGCGGGCGGCGCTCGATCTCATAGGCGCCGAAAGGGTAATGGC
>NZ_JANIAG010000233.1:0-6962 GCF_028682155.1 Pseudomonas sp. 39004 | reverse complement strand
TGTGTCGCGATAGGGCTGCGCAGCAGCCCCAGCATTGTTCAGAGAACGACCGTCCGGTTGGCGTTCAGGAACACCCGCCGTTCAATGTGATACCCCACCGCCCGCGCCAGCGTCAGGCATTCGATATCCCGCCCCTTGGCAATCAGGTCCTCGGGGTAATGGCTGTGGTCCACCACTTCAACGCCCTGGGCAATGATCGGCCCTTCGTCGAGGTCGTTGTTGATGTAGTGCGCTGTGGCGCCGACCATCTTCACGCCTTTGTTGTACGCCTGGTGGTAAGGCTTGGCGCCCTTGAACCCTGGCAACAGCGAGTGGTGAATATTGATCGCCCAGCCATCCAGGCGTCGGCACAGCTCGGGCGACAGCACCTGCATGTAGCGGGCAAGGATGACCAGCTCAGCGCCAGACTCCTCGATCACCTGCAACACCTTGCGCTCTTGCCCAGCCTTGTCGTTGGGGTCGAGTGCAAAGTGGTAATAGGGGATCTTGTGCCAGTGCGCCAATGGCTCCAGGTCGGGGTGGTTGGACACCACCGCGACCACGTCCATGCTCAGTTGACCAATGCGCTGGCGATACAGCAAGTCGTTCAGGCAGTGGTCGGCCTTGGACACCATGATCACCACCTTGGGGCGGTGGTTGGGCGCGGTCAGCTCGAAGGCCATGCCGAACGCTTCACTGCGCTCGGCGAGGCCGGCACGAAAGCCGACCTCGTCAAAATCGTCCGGCTGGCGGAATTCGACGCGAATGAAGAAGCGCCCCGACTGCCGGTCATCGAAGGAGTGGTGCTCCGTCACGTAGCAGCGCTGCTCGAAGAGGTAACGCGTCACCACGTCGACGGTACCGAGCATGCTCGGGCAGTCGGCGGTGAGAATCCAGGTATCCGGTGCCCGACTCATGTCTTTCTCCTTAGGCTTCGATGCTCAGGCCGTATTCGGCCGAAGCGTCCTGCAGCCACAGCCACCAGTAATCGGCGAAGCTGCGGCGAATCACCAGTTCCCAGGTGTCTTCGGCGGTGCGGCGGATCACCAGTTGCGACTTGGCGAATACGGTGCCGACAGCCTTGCCCACCGGGAAGTTGTTCGGGTGCACATCATAGCTGGTGGACTTCATCAGCACTTCGCGCACATTCGGGCCGCGCAGTTCCAGCAGGCTCTGCCCGCCGCTGACGTTGACCACCTGGATGTGCAGGCCTTCGAGGGCCGCGCGCAGTGTTTGCTCGACGGCGAACTCCTGGCCGCCCGGGACGATCAGCAGCCACTCGTCGGGACCCATCCACTGCAGCGACATCTCGTTGTTGGCGACCACGGTCAGGGCCACCGGCAGCTCCAGGCCCAGGGCCTTGTGCACGCCTGCCGCAAAGGCCGGGTCATGGCCGTCGCCGCGCAGGGTCAGGTGGCCGAGGAATTTCTTTTCACGCAGGGTCACACCTGCGTTCTTGCGGCCCTTGCCAACCAGGCTGGCCAGGTCGGCGTGGTGCAGCGGCGACTGGGCCTTGGCTTCGGCGCCGGGGTTTTGCTGGAAGACGTTGATAGCGCTCATTTCTTACCTGCCTTGAATTCTGTTGTCCGTAAGACCAGAGGTCAGATGCAATGCCCGAATGCTAATGGGGGCCCAGTGGGAGCGGGCTTGTCCCGCGAAGAGGGCGGTGAGGCCCCCAGCGCATTCGCGGGGCAAGCCCGCTCCCACAAGGTTTGCATTCCAATTCAGATCTACCGGTGGGCCTTAAACGTTCTGCCGCTCACCCTTCGGATCGAAGAACACCGAAGACACGATTTCCGCCTCGATCACGCTGCCGTCGGCCTGCGGCGAGAACACGCGCTCGCCCATGCGCTTGAGGCCGCCCTTGACCACACCCATGGCGAACGAATAGCCCAGGGAGTTGGCTGCGTAGCTGGAAGTAACGTGGCCGACCATGTCCATCGGGATCGGTTGCTTGGGGTCGAACACCAGCTGAGCACCTTCCGGCAGCCACTGGGTCGGGTCCACAGGCTTGAGGCCGACCAGCTGCTTGCGGTTGTCGCGCAGGCAGTCTTCGCGGTTCATGCCACGCAGGCCGATCCACGAGAACGGCTTGTTGCGGCCCACGCACCAGCTCATGTTGAGGTCGTCCGGGTTCATCGAGCCATCCGTGTCCTGGCCAACGATGATGAAGCCCTTTTCGGCACGCAGTACGTGCATGGTCTCGGTGCCATACGGGGTCAGGTTGTATTGCTTGCCGGCCTCGATGATCTTTTCCAGTACGCCCATGGCGTAGTTGGCCTGCACGTTGACTTCGTACGACAGCTCGCCGGTGAACGAGATACGGAACACCCGGGCCGGTACGCCGCCGACAGTGCCTTCCTTCCAGGTCATGAACGGGAAGGCGTCCTTGTCCAGGTCGATGTCGTCGGTCAGCGCGCTCAGCAGCTTGCGGCTGTTGGGGCCGGACAGGGTCATGGTCGCCCAGTGGTCGGTGACCGAGGTGAAGTACACCTTCATCTCTGGCCATTCGGTCTGGTGGTACAGCTCCAGCCACTGCAGCACACGGGCGGCGCCGCCGGTGGTGGTGGTCATGTAGAAGTGGTTGTCGCCGACGCAGGCGGTGACGCCGTCGTCGAAGACCATACCGTCTTCCTTGCACATCAGGCCGTAACGGGCCTTGCCCACGTCGAGCTTGGTCCAGGCGTTGCTGTAGATGCGGTTGAGGAACTCGCGTGCATCCGGGCCCTGGATGTCGATCTTGCCCAGGGTCGAGGCGTCGAGCAGGCCCACGCTGTCGCGCACGGCCTTGCACTCGCGGGCCACGGCGGCATGGATGTCTTCACCGGCTTTGGGGAAGTACCACGGGCGCTTCCACTGGCCGACGTCCTCGAACTCGGCGCCGTTCTTCACGTGCCAGCCATGCAGGGCGGTGAAGCGCACAGGCTCGAACAGGTGGCCACAGTGCCGGCCCGCTACCGCACCGAAGGTCACCGGCGTGTAGTTGGGGCGGAACATGGTGGTGCCCATTTCCGGAATGGTGATGCCGATCGAACGGGCGGCGATGGCCAGGCCGTTGATGTTGCCCAGTTTGCCCTGGTCGGTGCCGAAGCCCAGCGCGGTGTAGCGCTTGACGTGCTCGACCGACTCGAAGCCTTCGCGGGTGGCCAGTTCGATACCGGCGGCGGTCACGTCGTTCTGCTGGTCGACGAACTGCTTCGGCCCCTTGGTGCCCTTGTCGTGCGGCACCTGGAACAGCGCCACGGTGGCCTCTTCCTTGCGTGCCACGGTTTTCGGCAGGGTGCCGGCAGTGGCCTTGAAGCCAGCTTCGGTGGCTGCGCGCACGCCGCCTTCGAAGCCGTCGGCAATCACGTCACCGAGGGCGTAGATGCCGTGAATACCACCGACGCAAACACGTTTCTGCGGTGCATCACCCGGCACGAAGCCGAGGATGTCTTCACGCCAAACCGGGCGACCGCCCAGGTGCGAAGCCAGGTGGACGATCGGGCTGTAGCCGCCGGAGGTAGCGATCAGGTCGCACTCAAGGGTTTCGCCAGGGCTGGTGACTTTATGTGCCTGCACGTCGATGGCGGCCACGCGGGCGCCGGTCACGTGCTTGCTGCCCTTGGCCTCGACCACGGCGCTGGAGGTGAGGATGCGGATGCCTTTCGCACGTGCTTCCTCGACCAGCGAACCGCGCGGGTTGTGGCGGGCGTCGGCGATGGCGACCACCTGCAGGCCAGCGTCGTGCCAGTCCAGCGCGGCGCGGTAGGCGTGGTCGTTGTTGGTCGACAGCACCAGCTTGCGGCCCGGGGCCACGCCGTAGCGGCGCACATAGGTAGAGACTGCACCGGCCAGCATGTTGCCCGGCACGTCGTTGTTGCCGTACACCAGCGGGCGCTCGTGGGCGCCAGCGGCCAGTACCACACGGCCGGCACGCACACGGTGCACGCGGTGACGCACCTGGCCGATCGGGGCGCGGTCACCGAGGTGGTCGGTGAGGCGCTCGTGGATGGTCAGGAAGTTGTGGTCGTGGTAGCCGTTGACCGTGGCGCGTGGCAGCAGGGTCACTTCCGGCAGGCTTTCCAGCTCTTTGACGATGCTGCTCACCCACTCGGCGGCAGGCTTGCCGTCGAGGGTCTCGCGGCTGTCGAGCAGGCTGCCACCGAACTCTTCCTGTTCGTCGGCGAGGATCACCCGCGCACCGCTGCGGGCAGCGGCCAGGGCGGCAGCCAGGCCAGCAGGGCCGGCACCGACGATCAGCACGTCGCAGTGCTGGTTCATGTAGTCGTAGCTGTCCGGGTCGTTCTGCAGCGGCGCACGGCCAAGGCCTGCCGCCTTGCGGATGTACTTCTCGTACGTCATCCAGAACGATTTCGGGTACATGAAGGTTTTGTAGTAGAAGCCCGGCGGCATCATGCTGCCGCCGACCTTGCCGAGGATACCCATGACGTCGTTGTTGACGTTCGGCCATCCGTTGGTGCTGGTGGCGACCAGGCCGGCGTACAGCGCCTGCTGGGTGGCACGCACGTTAGGGATCTGGGTGGCTTCGCTGGAACCGATCTGCAGGATGGCGTTCGGCTCTTCGGTACCGGCGGCGATGATGCCGCGCGGGCGCGAGTACTTGAAGCTGCGGCCGACGATGTCGACGCCGTTGGCCAGCAGCGCGGCGGCCAGGCTGTCACCGGCATAACCCTGGTAGGTCTTGCCGTTGAAGGTGAAGTTCAGGACCTTGCTGCGGTCGATACGGCCGCCGCTGGCGAGGCGATAGGTCTGGCTCATACTTTTTCCCCTTGGCCTTTGACGGTCGACGGTGCGCTGCTCTGCTTGCCGTTGGCGGTCACCTGCGGCTTCTCGCCAATCTTGTAGGTTTCCAGAATCTCGTAGGTCACGGTGTCGCGGGTGACGTTGAAGTACTGACGGCAGCCGGCAACGTGGTCCCACAGTTCATGGTGGATACCGCGCGGGTTGTCGCGGAAGAACATGTAGGTGCCCCACTCTTCGTCGGAGCAGGCGGCAGGGTCCAGCGGGCGGGCGATGTGCGCCTGGCCAGAGGCATGGAACTCTTCTTCGGAGCGCAGCTCGCCGCAGTGGGGACAGAAAATATGCAACATGACGGTGTCTCCGGTTAGTGGGCGACGGCGGCGGCGCCGTGTTCGTCGATCAGTGCGCCGTTGTAGAAACGGTCCATGGAGAACGGCGCAGCCAGCGGGTGCATCTCGCCTTTGGCCAGGCTTGCGGCAAAGACGTTGCCCGAACCCGGGGTCGCCTTGAAGCCGCCGGTGCCCCAGCCGCAGTTGAAGAACATGTTCTTGACCGGGGTCTTGGAGATGATCGGGCAGGCGTCCGGCGAGGTGTCGACGATGCCGCCCCACTGGCGGTTCATGCGTACGCGCGAGAGGTTGGGGAACATCTCGACGATCGCCTGCAGGGTGTGCTCGATCACCGGGTACGAACCGCGCTGGCCGTAGCCGACCCAGCCGTCGATACCGGCGCCGATCACCAGGTCGCCCTTGTCGGACTGGCTGATGTAGCCGTGCACCGCGTTGGACATGATCACACTGTCGATGATCGGTTTGATCGGCTCGGACACCAGTGCTTGCAGCGGGTGCGATTCCAGCGGCAGGCGGAAGCCGGCCAACTTGGCCATGTGCCCGGAGTTACCGGCAGTGACCACGCCGACGCGCTTGGCGCCGATGAAGCCTTTGTTGGTTTCCACGCCGATGACCGCGCCGTTTTCCTTGCGGAAACCGATCACTTCGGTCTGCTGGATCAGGTCGACGCCCAGGGCGTCGGCGGCACGGGCATAACCCCAGGCCACGGCATCGTGACGGGCGACGCCACCACGGCGCTGAACGGTAGCGCCGAGGATCGGGTAGCGGGTGTTCTTGGAGCAGTCCAGGTACGGGATTTCGGCTGCGACCTGGGCGGTGTTCAGCAGCTCGCCATCGACGCCGTTGAGGCGGTTGGCGCTGACGCGGCGCTCGGAGTCACGAATGTCCTGCAGGGTGTGGCACAGGTTGTAGACGCCGCGCTGGGAGAACATCACGTTGTAGTTGATGTCCTGGGACAGGCCCTCCCACAGCTTCATGGCGTGCTCGTACAGCTGCGCCGACTCGTCCCACAGGTAGTTGGACCGCACGATGGTGGTGTTACGGGCGGTGTTGCCGCCGCCCAGGTAACCTTTCTCGATCACCGCGACGTTGGTGATGCCGTGTTCCTTGGCCAGGTAGTAGGCCGTGGCCAGGCCATGGCCGCCACCGCCGACGATGACCACGTCGTAGACCTT
The DNA here is from genome assembly GCF_028682155.1 of Pseudomonas sp. 39004. Taxonomy (NCBI): domain Bacteria; kingdom Pseudomonadati; phylum Pseudomonadota; class Gammaproteobacteria; order Pseudomonadales; family Pseudomonadaceae; genus Pseudomonas; species Pseudomonas sp. 39004. The sequence goes on along the minus strand of NZ_JANIAG010000233.1, from coordinate 715 downwards.
TTTAGGGGTCGGCGTGCGCCACATGCGCTGCCAGTTTTCGTGGTGGCTGAGGGAGTGCTTGAAGAGGCCGAAGCCCGAGTAGCGTTGCATGGTCGTTTACTCCACTCAGCGGTAAACAGGGAAGTCTGCGCACAGGGCGGCGACGTTCTTCGCCACATCGGCTTCAACGTCGGCATCACCGAGGTTGTCGAGGATGTCGCAGATCCAGCCAGCCAGGGCCACACACTGGGCGACTTTGAAGCCGCGGGTGGTGACAGCCGGGGTGCCGATGCGCAGGCCCGAGGTGACGAACGGTGACTGTGGGTCGTTGGGCACGGCGTTCTTGTTGACGGTGATGTGCGCGCGGCCCAGGGCGGCGTCGGCATCTTTACCGGTGAGGCCCTGGCGGATCAGGCTGACCAGGAACAGGTGGTTGTCGGTACCGCCGGACACCACGTCGTAGCCGCGGTCGATGAACACCTGGGCCATGGCTTGGGCGTTTTCGATGACCTGCTGCTGGTAGCGCTTGAACTCAGGCTCCAGCGCTTCCTTGAAGCACACGGCCTTGGCGGCGATGACGTGCATCAGTGGGCCACCCTGGGCGCCTGGGAATACAGCAGCGTTGAGCTTTTTCTCGATCGCTTCGTTGGACTTGGCCAGGATCAGGCCGCCACGCGGACCGCGCAGGGTCTTGTGGGTGGTGGTGGTGACCACGTCGGCGTACGGCAGCGGGTTG
>NZ_JANIAG010000232.1:0-6989 GCF_028682155.1 Pseudomonas sp. 39004 | reverse complement strand
ACCGTGCTGCACAGCTGGCAGCACAACGCCCAAGCCTGGATCGACGCGGTGCGCAGCGGCGCCATCGAGAGCCGCCGCCAGGTTACCGACCAGGCCATCCTGCTGGCCATTCTGGGCCGCCAACCCGAGCGCGTGCTGGACCTTGGCTGTGGTGAAGGCTGGTTGCTGCGGGCACTTGCCGACCGCGGCATCGAGGCGGCCGGGGTGGATGGCGATCAGACTCTGGTGGCCGCGGCACGCGCGGCAGGGTCCGCGCAGGTGCACCTTGCCAGCTACGCCCAGCTAGCCGAGGGCGACATCAACGTTGGCCGTGACTATGACCTGATCTGTGCCAATTTCGCGCTGCTGCACCAGGACATCATTGCACTGTTGGCAGCACTGAAGGGCTTGCTGGCACCCGGTGGTGCTCTGGTGATCCAGACATTGCACCCCTGGAGCGTGGCAGCGGGCGATTATCAGGATGGCTGGCGGGAAGAGTCGTTCGCAGGGTTTGCCGGGGCCTGGCGGCCGATGCCGTGGTATTTCCGCACCTTGGCCAGCTGGCTCAATGCATTGGACATGGCCGGGCTGCGCCTGGTCAGCCTGCAGGAGCCGCAGCACCCGCAAAGTGCGGTGCCGCAGGCGCTGCTGATGGTGGCCGAGGGGCGATGAGCCTACGCCGAAGGATCTTCGGTGACCGCAGCCACACGCCCCTGCCGACTCAATGAAACATGAGTTCTGCTGCGCTTACAGCACCGGCTTGCGCGCCGCCCCGCTGCGGGCCTTGGCCATCGCCGCCAGGCGCACGGCGACGTTGGCCGCGCCATACCCGGCATAGCCACCCTTGCGCTGGATGATCTCGAAGAAGAAACGCTCCTCGAACGGCTCGGTGTAGACGTGGAACAGCTCGCCACCCTGGGCATCACGGTCGTACAGCACGTTGTAGTACGCCAATTCGCTGAGGAACTCGTCGTCGAAGTCGAAACGCGCTGCCAGGTCGTCGTAGTAATTGAGCGGAATCTCCAACAGCGGTACACCGGCCAGCTTGGCGCGCGCTACTTCACGGAAGATGTCGTCACAATCGAAGGCGATGTGATGCACACCCGAGCCCCGGTAGCTGGACAGTGCATGGGCAATGGCCGTGTTGCGGTTCTCGGAAATGTTCAACGGCAGGCGCAGGGTGCCGCATTGGCTGCGCAGGGCACGGCTCTTGACCAGGCCGTAAGGGTCCGGCAGCACCACTTCGTCGTCGGCAGCGAAATCGAACAGGCTCTTGTAGAACAGCACCCAGCTGTCCAGCGACTCGGCCGGCAGCGCCAGGGCCATGTGGTCGATACGGCGCAGGCCACCGCTGGCATTGGCGGTTTTGTCCAGGCTGAAGTCGGTGTCGTACAACGTCTGACCAGCGCTGCCCGGCTCTACCAGGTACAACAGGCTGCCATCGGGTGCCCGCACGGCAGGCACTTCACATTCGTTGGGGCCGACCAGGCCGCGGAACGGCTGGCCACGGAAGGCGGTGGCACGCTTCAGCGCAGCCTGCTGGTCTTTGACCCGCAACGCCGTGGCGCACAACGAAGGGCCGTGCGCCTCGAAGAAGTTGTGGCCGAACGAGTAGGGTTCGGCATTGAGGACGATGTTGATGTCGCCCTGGCGCAGCAGCTGCACGGCCTTGCTGCGGTGTTTGCCGGCATCGGCAAAGCCCAGGCGTTTCAGCCAGTTACTCAGGCGTGCGCCCACCGCCTCGTCGACGGCGAACTCGAGGAATTCCACGCCGTCGTAGGCGCTGGCTGCAGGCGGGGTAAACAGCACGCCAGGCTCCACCGCCACGGCCTCCTGCTCCAGGCGCAGGCGGGTCTGCTCTTCGAGGTACAGCAGCGAGCGCAAGCCGTCGGCGGCGTTCTGCCGAGGCGGCGCGGCGCGGAAGCCGTCGTTGAAGATTTCCAAGGACAGCGGGCCGCGATAACCGGTGGCAAGGATTGGGGCGAGGAAGCCGGCCAGGTCCATTTCGCCCTGCCCCGGGAAGCAGCGGAAATGCCGGCTCCACTCCAGCACATCCATGGCCAGGATCGGGGCGTCGGCCATCTGCACGAAGAAGATCTTGTCGCCAGGGATGTCGCGGATCGCGCTGGGGTCGCCCTTGAGCGACAAGGTATGGAAGCTGTCGAGAATCACCCCGAGGGCCGGGTGGTCGGCTTGGCGCACCAGGTTCCAGACCTGCTGGTAGGTATTGACGTGGCGGCCCCAGGCCAAGGCTTCATAACCGATGCGCAGGCCCCGCTGGCCGGCATGCTCGGCCAACAGGCGCAGGTCGTCCACCAGCAACTGTTCGTCGCCCAGGGCGTCGGCCTGAACGTTGCTGCACACCAGCACCAGGTCGGTACCCAGTTCCTGCATCAGGTCGAACTTGCGCTCGGCGCGGTCGACGTTCTTCTGCAGGCGCTCGCGGCGGCAGCCTTCAAAATCACGGAACGGCTGGAACAAGGTAATGGCGATGCCCAGGTCGGCGCACATCTGGCGAACCTGGCGCGGGCTGCCAGCGTAGTAAAGCAGGTCGTTCTCGAAGATCTCGACGCCGTCGAAGCCGGCGGCGGCGATGGCTTCGAGCTTTTCCGGCAGGGTGCCGCTCAAGGACACGGTGGCAATCGAACGCTGCATGGCGGGATTTCCTTGTTGTTAGGGGACGACGGCGCAGGAAACCTACTGTGACAGTACCTGGCACGATCGATTATTCGCAGGTAAAGTCGCCTCATCAATCCCTTTGTACGGAATGGTTAGTTTTGTGTTCGATTACCGAACAAAACACGATTTCGCGAATTGCTACACCGCCAACCCGTGGTCAACATGAAACCAGACGCAGGCACACCGACCGATGCCCTTTGCCAAGACGGTCGTTCGGCAGAACCTGCGCTGACAAGCCCAACGTCACAACATAATAAGTTCAATAAAACCGGGTACCGACCTATGAACACTGCTCTGGCCTTGCGTTCCGCACCTGTCTCCTGGCTGTCTGTCACGGCCTTGGCGCGGAACACCCCCGCACTTCACGTTTGACCCCACTCCCGAGATAACCCCACGTTCGCCATGCGCCGTGCGGGAACCAACAAGAACAACGGAGACAACGATGGCTCACTCCAGCTCTCAAGCCAAGAAAGCGACCGCCAGTGGATGGATAGGCTCGGCACTCGAGTACTACGACTTCTTCATCTATGCCCAGGCTGCGGCGCTGATCTTCCCGCAGATCTTCTTCCCCAATACCGACCCCAAGATGGCGATCATCGCCTCGCTGGCCACCTACGGTGTCGGCTACCTGGCCCGCCCGGTCGGGGCCTTTGTGCTCGGCCACTGGGGTGATACCCGCGGGCGCAAGAACGTACTGCTGCTGTGCATGTTCCTGATGGGCCTGTCGACCATGGCTGTGGGCCTGCTGCCCACCTACCACGACATCGGCATCCTCGCCCCTGCCTTGCTGGTGGTGCTGCGCCTGATCCAGGGCTTTGCCGTGGCCGGCGAGATTTCCGGGGCCAGTTCGATGATCATGGAGCATGCGCCGTTCGGCCGACGTGGCTACTACGCCAGTTTCACCCTGCAAGGCGTGCAGGCCGGCCAGGTTCTGGCGGCGGCGGTATTCCTGCCACTGGCCTACTTCATGCCCAGCGAAGCCTTCAATGACTGGGGCTGGCGCATTCCGTTCCTGATGAGCGCCGTGGTGCTGATCGCCGGCTTCATCATCCGTAAGGAAGTGCACGAGACGCCTGCGTTCGTGAAGGAAGAGAAGCAGGACAAAGTCGCCAAGTCGCCGGTCAGCGAGGCCTTCCGCCACAGCTGGAAACACATGGTGCTGGTGATGTTCATGGCACTGATGAACGTGATTCCGGTGGTCGCTACCATCTTCGGCGCGGCCTACGCGGTGCAGCCGGCCTATGGCATCGGCTTCGACAAGAGCGTGTATCTGTGGATCCCGGTGGTCGGCAATATCGTTGCGGTGCTGGTGATTCCCTTCGTCGGCAACCTTTCCGACAAGATCGGCCGTCGCCCGACCATGATCGCCGGGTGCCTGGGCTCAGGCCTGCTGGCCTTCGTCTACCTGTATGCGATCAGCATCCAGAACGTGCCGCTGGCCTTTGCCGCCTCGATCGTGATGTGGGGCATGGTCTACCAGGGCTACAACGCTGTGTTCCCAAGCTTCTACCCCGAGCTGTTCCACACCCGTTACCGTGTTTCGGCCATGGCCATCGCGCAGAACATCGGCACCATGCTGACCGCCATGTTGCCCGCGCTGTTCGCCATCGTGGCACCGCCAGGCTCGGACAACATTCCGCTGGTGGTCGGTAGCATGGCGTTCTTCATCACCTGCATCTGCGCCCTGGCGGCTTATATTGCACCGGAAACCCACCGCATGGCGATGGAAGACCTGGGCAATCCGCAGGCCAAGCCGATGGAGAAAGAAGCGTATGAGGCCACCCGTAAAGGTAGCCTCCAGACCGTAAGCCACTGACAGACTGCAGGGGGCCGCTTTTGCGGCCCCCTGCATGTTCAGCCCTTGACCACTGCCTGCAGCCCCCGCCACAGTTTCTCGACATGCTCACGCTCAGTGGGCAGCGCCCCCACCGACACCCGCACCATCCACCGGCCATTCAAGGTTGCCGGCGTTACATAGGCATCCCCAGACGTATTGAGCCGCTCGGCCCAGCCGCGGGTATGCGCATCCAACGCCTCCCCTTCCAGCCCCGCCGGCCGATGCTGGATGCACAACGTCTGCAATTGCACCGGCGCCAGCAGTTCCCAGCCCGGCGTCGCCTCGACCTGCTCGGCAAGCCACTGGGCATTCTCCAGATCACGCCGCAAGCGTGCCTGCAGCGCTTCGACACCCTCACTGCGCAACATGAACCACAGTTTCAGCGCACGGAAGCGGCGCCCCAGCGGGATGCCCCAGTCGCGCAGGTTCTTTACCTCGTCATCCACCGCCGACTGCAAATAGCTGGGGTTGGTGCTCATCACGCGGATCAGGTGCTGCGGGTCGCGCACGTAGTAGATCGAACAGTCGAAGGCCACGCCCAGCCACTTGTGCGCATTGACCACCACCGAGTCGGCCAGCTCGATGCCATCCCACATCCAGCGGCACTCCGGCAGGATCATCGCCGAGCCGGCCATGGCCGAGTCGACATGCAGCCACAGGCCATGGGCCTGGGTGATTTCACCGATCGGGCGTAACGGGTCGAGTGCGGTGGTGGTAGTGGTGCCAGTGGTCGCAACCACCGCACACGGCTGGTTACCCGCCGCCAGGTCCTGCTCGATGGCTGCTTGCAGGGCAGCCGGCTGCAGGGCGAAGCGCTCGTCGGTGGGGATCAGGCGAATGTTGTCACGGCCAAAACCTGCCAGCAGTGCGGCCTTGTCCACCGAACTGTGGGCGTGGGCGCTGACGTAGACGATCAGCGGCTTGGCCTGGGCCTGCAGGCCGCCGCGCACCAACGCGTAACCGCTGGCACGTTCGCGGGCGCAGATCAGCGCCACCAGGGTACTGGTCGAGGCGGTGTCCTGGATCACCCCGCTCCATTGCCCTGACAGGCCCAGCAGCTGGCGCAGCCAGTCGAGGGTGGTTTCTTCCAGTTCGCTCAAGGCCGGGCTGGACTGCCACGACAGGCCCAGTACGCCCAGGCCGGTGCTGAGAAAATCACCCAGCACCGACGACAACGTGCCGTTGGAGGGGAAGTAGCCGTAGAAATCAGGGTGCTGCCAATGGGACAGGCCTGGCATGACCAGTTTGTTGACATCGTCGAGAATCGCCTCGAACGGTTCGCCCTGCTGCGGGGCACATGCTGGCAGGGCTGCCTTCAGGTAGCCGGGCTCGACCTGGGCCATCACCGGGCGTTCGCCCACGGTTTGGCGGTAGTCGGCGATCAGGTCGATCAGTTGGTGGCCGTACAGGCGGAATTGTTCGGGGGTCACGGGCGGTCTCCTTTGGGCAGTTTGCTGCCTTCAGTCTAAGTGCCGCCTGCCCCCCAATGAACCCCGCTTCGCGCATACCTCCTATGGCGTTGGCGCATGCCCACCGTGCACACCGAACTGCGACTGGCGCCACAATTCGAACACCCGGTTGCGCAACCAGCGGTGCTCGGCCGAAGCCTGCAGGCGCTGGTGCCAGACCACCCAGTAGCGCTGGCTGTGGTCGATAAAGCCCAGGGGCCGCCAGGCCAGGTCATGCAGGCGGCACAGTTGCCGGGCAATGTGCTCGGGCACCGTCGCCACCGCCTGGCTATTGCCGATCACCTGCACCGTGGCGGAGAAAAACGGCACTTCCAGGCTGACCCGCCGCTGCAGGCCCTGGGCGCGCAAGTGACGGTCGATGAAGCTGTCCTTGTCGCCACCACCGGAGATGCGCACATGCTTGTGCGCCAGGTAGTCCGCCTGGCTGAGCGTGTGATGGGCTGTCAGCGGGTGATCGCGGCGCATCAGGCAGACGGCGCGATCTTCACCGAGCAAGCGACCATGCAGGTTGGCGGGGGACTCGTCGAACAAGGTGGTGGCCAGGTCGATTTCGCCGCTGGCCAGCAAGGCATACTGGCCGGCTTGCCAGGTGCGGTATTCGAGGCTGACGCCGGGGGCTTCGTGCTCCAGCGCCGCCACCAGCAACGGCAACATGTGCTCGGCGACGTAGTCGGAGGCCGCCAGGCAGAAGCGCCGTTCGCAACGGGCCGGGTCGAACACGGCCGGTTGGCGCAGGGCCTGAAGCTCTTCGAGTACCTGGCGCAGGGGTTCGACCAACGCTTCGGCATATTCGCTGAGCACGTAACCACGGCCTTGGCGCACCAGCAGCGGGTCGTCGAAGGCTTCGCGCAGGTGGGCCAGTTGGCGGCTCAGGGCCGATTGGCTGACGCCCAGGCGCTCGGCGGCGTGGCTGAGGTTTTTCAGCTGCAGCAGGTGGTCGAGGGTACGCAGATGGGCGAGGCTGAGGGAGGCGAAGGTTGGGTTCATGGGTGTTCGTCTCCGGGCCGCAGGCGAGGGCTGCGCCC
>NZ_JANIAG010000231.1:0-7010 GCF_028682155.1 Pseudomonas sp. 39004 | reverse complement strand
AGCGGCCTTGTGTCGCGAAAGGAGGGCAAAGCCCTCCCCGAACACCGATTCACCACACATGCGGTCGGCGCCTGGCTCAGCGCACCCGTCAACTGACAGATCTGATAGTTGACGAAGCTCCCGAAAAGAAACTGCGGGAATGCATTATTCACCAAAATCTACTGATCCACGAGGTGGCAGACCTTGACGAATTCTCGAAATACTTTGCTCAAGAATCTGCTGCTTAGTGGCATTGAACGCATCCTTTGCATCGGGGCCGAGATGCTGTCGCATCGTGTCCCCTAAAGCGCCCATTGTTTCAGCGGATACGTACTCATAAAAGACAGATAGCATTTGCTCCGACCGGAGCGCGTTCTGAGGATCGAGGTTCTGATTTTCAACATCATCAACCTCGATATTGAGGGACTGGTAGCTCACAGATTTTGGTTGGCTTTTTCGCTCTTCATAGCTGAGCACGCTCGACTCTGATCGCAACGTTCGGCCTGTTCGCTTCATCAGCTTTGTCGCTTTGAGTGCGCCAGTCATAGAGAACTTGTGCCCAGAGGGGTCAACTCGATTTACTGGATCTCCAGCACAGTAGGCATAGGTATTCAACCCGCCCTCGCCAAAGGGGCTGTCAGCATCCGGCGCAAGAAACCTCCGGAGGACCGGGCGGTACATTCTGTATCCGTTACCGAGCAAATACCCTTGACTGACCGTTTCCAACCACTCGCCATTGAATCCTATGGAGGTGCCATCTTCGAAGGCACGATGACCATATACACAGTAGATCTGCCTCTGCACATCACTATCAGCTAGAGCCAATAGGACGGAGCCGGCGCTGTCGCTGGATAGCAGACAAGCCGTCTGTCTTACCTTCCGAGACCGCATCGCCCTGCCCTCTTCTAATTCCTCACGTCACTTCACTACGCCTGCAGCCTCCCTTCAACTGGCAGAATTACCAGGTGGCCAAACCAAGTGCATAAGCAAAGCGCCATTCGGTCTTTAAATGCCCAAGAACCAAACGCTATAGTCGCAGGCAGTCTGCCCACAACCTTTCAAGAACAAGGAAGCAACGTGAAAAAACTCTTCACCGCCTCGCTGCTCGCCGCAGGCCTGGCCTTTGGCAACTTGGCCCAGGCCGCCCCGACCCTGCTCAACGTCTCCTACGACGTGATGCGTGACTTCTACAAGGACTACAACCCGGCCTTCCAGAAACACTGGGAAGCCGAGCACAACGAGAAGGTCAACGTGCAGATGTCCTTCGGCGGTTCGAGCAAGCAGGCGCGTGCGGTCATCGATGGCCTGCCGGCCGATGTCATCACCATGAACATGGCCACCGACATCAATGCCTTGGTCGATCACGGCAAGCTGGTGCCGGACAACTGGGTGACGCGCCTGCCGAACAACAGCGCGCCGTTCACTTCGGCCACCGTGTTCATCGTGCGCAAAGGCAACCCCAAGGCACTGAAAGACTGGCCCGACCTGCTCAAGGACGGCGTGCAGGTGATCGTGCCCAACCCCAAGACCTCGGGTAACGGCCGCTATACCTACCTGTCAGCCTGGGGCTATGTGCTCAAGCAAGGCGGTGACGAGGCCAAGGCCCGTGACTTCGTCGGCAAGCTGTTCAAGCAGGCGCCAGTCCTTGATACCGGTGGCCGCGCCGCCACCACCACCTTCATGACCAACCAGATCGGCGACGTGCTGGTGACCTTCGAGAACGAAGCCGAAATGATCGCCCGCGAGTTCGGCCGCGACCAGTTCGAAGTGGTCTACCCAAGTGTGTCCGCCGAAGCCGAGCCACCGGTGAGCGTGGTCGACAAGGTGGTGGCGAAGAAAGGTACCCAGGCGGTGGCCGAGGAGTACCTGAAGTACCTGTGGTCGCCAGAAGCCCAGGAAATCGCGGCCAACAACTACCTGCGCCCACGCGATGCGACAGTGCTGGCCAAGTACACCGACCGCTTCCCGAAAGTGGACTTCCTGTCGGTAGAGAAGACCTTTGGTGACTGGCGCACCGTGCAAAAAACCCACTTCAACGACGGTGGCGTGTTCGACCAGATCTACACCAATCAGTAATTGATCCAGCCAGTGTCGGCCTCTGTGGCAGCGGGTCTACCCGCGCAGAGGCCGGTGCTGATAACACACCACATCGAACTTTCCCCACCCCCACCAATCAGTTCCTTGAGTAACCCTGCCCCGCTCACCCCGGCCGAAGGAGTACTCCAGTGCTGCGTTACCTCTCCACCCTGCTGCTCGGCTGCCTGCTGAGCACCCATCTGCTGGCTGCAGACCCTGCACCTGCCGAAGAACAACCCACCGAACCGGAACCGGTCCTGCAAGGCGGGCTGCTCGGCGCCCTGGCCGACGGCCTGGACAGCGCCGCCCAGGAACTTGACCTCGATGCCCACCTGGTCGATGCCTGGCGCCTGCGCACCGACCGCGCGGCCAAGGAAATGGAACGCCTGGTCGACCGCCACTCGGCCAGCGATTCGCTGCAGTTGGCGGCCAACTTCATCTTGCTGACCCTCACCTGGGCCGCCAGCTTCGCGGTGCTTACCAGCCTCGGCCGCTGGCTCAGCAAGCGCGCTTCGGCCACCCCATGGCTGAACGAGCGCCAGCGCGCCAGCAGCCTGCTCGGCTACCTGCTGCCCTATACCCTGCCGGCGCTGGCCAGCCTCCCGCTGACCCTCTACGTCAGCCGTTTCCTCGACCCCTCGGTAGCCCGTGCCCTGGGCCTGAGCCTGGCCTACGCGACCAGCAGCGGCCTGTTCTCGACCTCGATCATCCTGTGCTTGATTACATTGTTCGATGCCGGCCACAAGCGCCCGGCCGTGGCCGTGATCAAGCGCCTGGCCCCGCGACCGCTGTTTCTGATCGGCTTCCTGGCGGCCTGGAGCGATGCCTTGACCAGCCCGCAGATCGCCCGCCAGTTGGGCGGCAACATCACCGCCAGCATCGCGGTGTTCACCGGCCTGGCCGCCACGTTCATCTTCGCCAGCCTGGTGATCCGCCTGCGCCGCCCGGTGGCCCATCTGATTCGCAACCGTGCGCTCAAGGACCGCGTGCAACACCGGGCCGTGCAGGAAACCCTGCGGATCTTCTCGGTGCTGTGGTACTTGCCGATCCTGCTGATGATCCTGGTCTCGGCGATTCACCTGATCGGCGCCGGCGAAGAAAGCCAGAAGGCGCTGCAAAAGGCCTTGCTGACTACCGTGCTGCTGGTGTCCACGGTGTTTCTCAGCACCTTGCTGCAGCACCTGCTGGCGCCCCGCGAAGTGGATGCCGGGCAACGGGTACGGCCTTACAAGGAACTGCTGCGCAGCCTCGCCCACGCGCTGTTGCGCATCGCCATGGCGGTGGCTTTCATCGAGCTGCTCGGGCGCATCTGGGGCGTTTCGGTGATCGGCTTCGCCCTGAGCAACAGCTTGGGCCAGGCCATCAGCAATTCGCTGTCGAGCATCGGCCTGATCCTGCTGGTGACCTGGCTGCTATGGGTGGTCCTCGACACCGCCATCCAGGAAGCGCTGAAACCCGCCGTCGGGCGCCGTGCAGCGCGCCAGCCGAGTACCCGGGTGCGGACCATCCTGCCGATGCTGCGCAACGCCGTAAAAGTGGTGCTGATCGTCATCTGCACCATCACCACCATGGCCAACCTGGGTATCAACGTCGCACCCCTGCTGGCCGGTGCCGGGGTAATCGGCCTGGCCATCGGCTTCGGCTCGCAGCAACTGGTGCAGGACGTGATCACGGGGCTGTTCATCTTGATCGAAGACACCATCTCGATCGGTGACTGGGTGGTGCTCGACTCAGGCCATGCCGGCACCGTCGAAAGCCTGACCATCCGCACCCTGCGCCTGCGCGACGGCAAGGGGTTCGTGCACTCGGTGCCGTTCGGCCAGATCAAGGCAGTCACCAACCAGTCGCGCCAGTTCGCCTATGCGTTCTTCTCGGTGCAGTTCACTTACGACAGCGACGTGGATGAATCGCTGGCACTGATCCATGAGGTGGGGCAGTCGATCAGCGACGATCCGCTGCTGCGCATCAACCTGCAGGGGCCGCTGCAGGTGTTCGGGGTGGACCGCATGGACTTGAACGGGTTTGTCCTGACGGCGCAGTTCCGTACCATTTCCGGCGGGCAGTATGCGGTTAGCCGGGCGTTCAATGAACGGCTGAAGAAGCGTGTGGACCAGACCGAGAAAGTGAGCTTTGCCCAGGTGTATCCGCTGCCGGTACGCGCCGTTACTGCTTGATGCAGGCACGCCCGGCCCCTTCGCGGGCAAACCGCGAAGGGGTGGTGCAGGAAGACTCAGGCCTGGCGGAATACCAAGGCCTTCAAGCCCCCCGCTGGGTCTGCATCAGGAAACTCCGGCGGGTTCTCCAGCCGCTCGACGAAGGCCAACGTCGGCGCCTGCTCGGCCATGCCCTCGATCAGAAACTCCGGGCCGATTGCCGGGTCGTTCACACATGCCAGCACCGTGCCGCCCTCGTTCAGCAACTCGGGCAAGCGCCGCAAGATCTTCGCGTAGTCCTGGGTCAACACAAAGCTGCCCTTCTGGAAGGTCGGCGGGTCGATGATGATCAGGTCATAAGGGCCGTACTTGCGCACCTTGCCCCACGATTTGAACAATTCATGCCCCAGGTACGCCACCCGCGACGCATCGTGGCCATTGAGCCGGTGATTGTCGCGCCCGCGGGACAACGCCGACTTGGCCATGTCCAGGTTCACCACCTGTTCGGCGCCCCCGGCGATGGCCGCCAGCGAAAAACCACAGGTATAGGCGAACAGGTTGAGCACCCGCTTGCCCGCAGCCTGCTCGCGCACCCAGCGTCGGCCATAGCGCATGTCCAGGAACAGGCCGTTGTTCTGGCGTACGCCCAGGTCCAGCAGGTAGGTCAGGCCATCCTCGACCACCTCGCGCTGCTGGCAGGGCTCGCCCAGCAACCATTGGCCGGGGCTGTCCGGCAGGTAGCGGTGCTGGATGAGGATGGCCTGGCCAGCCCATTGCGGGCGCTGCGCCAGGCTCTGCAACATGGCCTCCAGCTCGGCCAGCTGGCCTTCCGGCGGCTCGCGGAACAGCGCTACTGACAGCACGCCCTGGAGCCAGTCCACAGTCACTTGCTCAAGGCCCGGCCAGCAGCGGCCGCGGCCGTGGAACAGCCGGCGGGTTTCCTGCGGGGCGGGGTCGAGGGCGGTGAGCAGGTGTTGCTCGAGGGTCTGGATCGGCGAGGTCATGGCGGGTCGCAAGCTGGAAAAAGCGGCATTCTACCCTTGTCCGCCTCTTCAATGCTTGACTGCAACCCGCGCAGGGCGGAACCACCAGCCCTGCTGCATCCCTGCCGCCGCCAGCAGAATCAGCGCCACGCCGAGCCACTGCAAGGGTGCCAGCCTGTGCCCGAAGGCCACCCAGTCGACCAGGATCGCAGCTATCGGGTAAACGAACGACAGCGCGCCGGTCAGTGCCGTAGGCAAGCGTTGGATGGCGCTGTACAGCAGCACATACATCACCCCGGTGTGCACGATACCCAGGGTCACCAGGCTGGCCAATGCCGAGGTCTCGCCAGGCAGACCGCCCAGCTTGACCCACGGCGCCAGCAGCAGCACACCGGTTGCCACCTGGATCAAGGCAATCAGGTGCGGCGGCGTGCCTTTGAGGCGCTTGATGATCAACGCAGCGATCGCATACAAGAACGCCGCGCCCAGCGCCAGGCCGATGCCCAGCAGGTAATCCTCGCCACTGCCCTGCCCCGCACCGTGGGCACTGACGATAGCCAACATGCCAAGGAAGGCGACACTCAGCCAGGTGACCTTTGCCAGGGTGATCTTCTCCCCCAGAAACACCGCCGCCAGCCCCACCAGGATGAACGGCTGCACGTTGTACACCGCCGTGCCGATGGCAATCGAAGCGCGCGAATAGGAGGCGAACAGCAACACCCAGTTGCCAACGATGGCCACGCCGCTGGCAATCGCCAGCAAAAATGCGGTGCGGCCGATCACCCCCGGCTTGAGGAAGCCCAAGGAAGCACAGATCACCAGCAACGTGCCGGTGCCGAACACACACCGCCAGAACACCACATCGAGCACCGGCTGGCCCGACACCAGCACGAACCAGCCGATGGTCCCGGAAATCAGCATGGCAGCGACCATTTCCAGCGAGCCACGGCGCAATGAACTGTCCATCTCACACCTCCCGTTGACGATGGCAACAGTATGCAAAGGGCAGAGGGTGACCTTCCAGCGGATATCAAAGGCGTATCAGCCAACCTGCCTTTACTATCAAGGCAAATCAATCGAACAGCCTGACGAGGTGAAGCATGACCGATGCAATCGACCAACTGCTGATCAATGCACTGATGGAAGACTCGCGGCGTTCGCTCAAGGCCCTGGCGCAGATCAGCGGGCTGTCCGCCCCCAGCGTCAGCGAACGCTTGCGCCGCCTGGAGGAACGCGGTGTGTTGCGCGGTTACACGGTGGATGTAGACCCGCGCAGCTTCGGTTATCAACTGCAGGCGATCGTGCGTATCCGCCCGCTGCCGGGGCAGTTGCAGGAAGTGGAACGGCAAATCATTGCGCTGCCCGAATTCACTGAATGCGACAAGGTGACCGGCGAGGACTGCTTCATTGCCCGCCTGCATGTGCGCTCGATGGAACAGCTCGACACCCTGCTCGACCGGATCAATGTGCTGGCCGAGACCAATACCGCGATCATCAAGAAAAGCCCGGTCAAGCGACGGCTGCCGCCGATGGATTGAATCTGCGGCCTAAAGAAAGCCACAGTAGAAAGCTGACTATTTTTTGTACACAAGAATGTCACCTTAGGTGCCATTTTTGTGTGCACTTTTCTCAACCCTGCCCCATTACGTTACAACCTTTTCAGCGTCATTTCTGACCATTTGATCAACTAACAAGTGCACGCAAAAATAATAGCTGTTCAACTGGTCAACTTATATAGACGCTATTTCATTGACTTACCGTTCAACAACATAGATTCAAAATAGTGGCAACTTCGATGTCGCTATTCGCCAGATCGGAA
>NZ_JANIAG010000230.1:0-7083 GCF_028682155.1 Pseudomonas sp. 39004 | reverse complement strand
GCTGAACAGCCGCGTCAGGCGGGCTGCAGGGTTGGGCGCAAACACCACGCCCAAATGCGCCTCGTCGGCCAGCACCATGCGCTGCACCTCCAAGGACGGGGCGCTGATGATCTCGGCCTTGTGCGCATTGTGCGCATGCAAGAAGCCCTGCAACGAATTGATCGCCCGGGCGCCCAGCAGGCCTTCGCCAATGGCGATCACCGTCGAGGCCTGCTGGCGGGCGCGCAGTTCGTCCAGGCGGTTGACCAGCAGCGCGTGCTGGCGGGTGCGCTCGATGTAGTAGTCCACGGCCGCTTCGCCGGCGGCGGTCAGGCTGATGCGATGGGTGCCGGGGCGGACCAGTTCGATGCCCAGTTCTTCTTCCAGCCGGGCGATCTGCCGGCTGACCGATGAGGTGGCGACACCGAGCACTTCGGCAGCGGCGCGCATCGAGCCCTTGTCATGGCTCAGGTGCAGGTAGCGCAGGCGATGGTCCTGCAGATCGATATGGCGGGTGGGCATGACCTCGACCTCGGGGTAATCACGGCAGGCATTGGCGTGTCCCCATCGATCCTGGTGGGGCGCTGGCTTGATGTTTTTCTTGTGTGCTCGGCGTGGGTTGGCCGGCGTTGTCGCGCTCCATGCCAGGCCATCCTACACGCGTTTTTTTCTGGCAGAAATCATGTGAAAAAGGCACTAAAAATTTTTCGTGATATCAGCGTTGGTCTTTAGTTTTTTTTGCGCTGTTCAGCTCAGCCTATCTCAGCCTTTAAATTCATTTAAATCAGATAGATAAGCGGTTTTTTCTGAATCTTCCTGAGTACTGCTAGCAGATTTTTCGTGAGTTTTAGCGTGAAAATTCAATTGACAATTCACGTAAATCGCCGCAAATATTTGTCACCGGCACCTAAAACAAGAGAGACAGACCATGCCGCCCAAACCTGCCTACGCCCCTCTGCATGGCCAGTGCTTGCCTTCACCGAGCCCAGCCAACACCCCCCACAAGCATCAGTACAAAAACCGCGCCTGAGACGGAGAAAGTCCATGGAATCGCTTTGCCTGCGTGCCGCGCCTGTGTCGGCGCTCGCCTCTGGCCCTGCCTTCGAGGCCTTGCTTGACGGTGTTCGTGATCGGGCTCGCCTCGGTGAGTTCGACCGCCAGCGCCACATATCCCGCGATGTGATCGACGCGTTCAAGGCCCATGGCGTGTACCGCGCCCTGGTGCCCAAACGCTTCGGTGGGCTTGAATGCTCGCCGGGTGCCTTCTGTGAAATGGTCGAACGCATCGCCCATGCAGACGGCTCCGCCGGCTGGGTGGCCAGCTTCGGCATGAGCCCCGTGTACCTGGCGGCGCTGCCGCTGGAAACCATCGCCGAGATCTACGGCAACAGCCCCGACACGGTGTTCGCCGGTGGCATCTTCCCGCCACAGCCCGCCGAGATCGTGCCCGGCGGCTTCAAGGTCAACGGCCGCTGGAAGTACTCCAGCGGCTCCATGGGCGCCGACATCGTCGGTGTCGGCATCGCCCCGCGCAATGGCGACAAGCTTGACTTGCCACGCCTGGCAGTGATGCCGCGCCAGCAAGCGCGCATCGAGCAGACCTGGGACACCGTCGGGCTGCTCGGCACCGGCAGCCACGACCTGGTGGTCGAGGACGTGGTGGTCGGCGAGCAGTGGACCTTCGTGCGCGGTGGCAAGCCCAACCTGGACGAGCCGTTTTTCCGTTACCCCTCGCTGTCGTTCGCCACCCAGGTGCTCTCGGTGGTCGGCTTGGGCATCGCCCGCGCCGCGCTCGACGAACTGTCGGGCATGGCCAGTGGGCGCATTTCGGTCACCGGCGCCCCGGCACTGGCTGACCGGCCGCTGGCCCAGGTCGATGTGGCCAAGGCCGAGGCGGCGCTGCGCTCGGCTCGCGCGTTCTTCTACGAGTCCATCGAACGAGCCTGGGAGCACGTCCTGGCGGGCGACCCGGTACCGGTCGAGGTCACCAACCTGTTGCGCCTGTCCTCCACTCATGCCGCCCGCGTGGCCGCCGAAGTGGCGCGCAGTGTACAGATGCTCTCGGGCATGACCGGCATCTACAACGAAAGCCCGCTGGCCCGCTGCGTCAACGATGCGCAGGTGGTGACCCAGCACGCCTTCATGGGCGACGTCACCTACCAGAACGCCGGGGCGATGTTCTTCGGTAAACAGCCCCTTCCGGGCTACCTGTAACTTTCGGGATATTTGTCATGAGCGATAAGAAAACCTTGCGCGTGCTGTTCTGCATGGGCATCAACCAGAACTTCTTCGATGCCCCTCGCGAGGAGCAGCTTCAGGTGTGGGCCGCCTTCAGTGCGATGTGGAATGGCATCCACGACCTGGCCGGGGTGAACGTGCTGGGCAACATGGACGATGACCAGGGCATGGTCGGCCCGTCCGACGGCTTCCCCTGGACCACCTACCTGTTGGCTGACGTACCGGACATCGAGACCGTGCACGCCGCCTGCAACCTGTTCCGCACCACGGCCGTGGGCGAGGGGCCGTACAAACTATGGCGCTATGCCAAGGTCGAGGCCCGTGTCGGCCGCGAACTGATCATCCAGCGTGCCTGAGTAGAGGAAGCCCCCGTGAGCAATCTGATCCCCGCCGTCAACCTGACGGTCGACCCGGCCGCGCTGGTGCAGCACGACCGCGTCCACACCTCCCTCTACACCGACCCGGCCCTGTTCGACGCCGAGCTGCAGAAAATCTTCCACAGCACCTGGGTCTGGGTCGCCCACGACAGCGAAGTCCCGGACGCGGGCAGCTACAAGACCACCTTCATCGGCAAGCAGCCGGTGATCGTGGTACGTGACCGCAAGAAGGCCATCAACGTGCTGCTCAACCGCTGCCGCCACCGCGGCGCCACGGTGTGCGAGCACAAGAAGGGCAAGACCAACAGCTTCGTCTGCCCCTACCACGGCTGGGGCTACGCCCTCGACGGCTCGCTGCGCGGCATCCCCCACCCGGAAAGCTACGGCGATTGCATCGACAAGGCCGAACTGCCACTGGTCAGCCTGCGCACCGAAAGCTACGCCGGCATGGTCTTCGCCACCTTCAAGGACGACATCGAGCCGCTCGAAGACTTCCTCGGCGCAGCCAGGAAGTGGATGGACCTGTTCATGAAACAAGGCGCCGGCTACGGCATCAAGGTCCCCGGCGAGCACCGCTTCCGCTTCCCCGGCAACTGGAAGATCCAACTGGAAAACACCACCGACGCCTACCACTTCCCGTTGGTGCACAAGAGCTTCCTGTCCTCGGTCGACGAGCAGACCCTGGAGCTGTTCGACTTCGTCAAAGGCCCCGGCTACGTCGAGGACCTGGGCAACGGCCACAGCGTGATGGTGATGATCCCCGAGCTGGTGGACCTGGAAGCCGATCTCGACAAACCGATCCCGGAGCGCTTCGAGGCCCTGGCCGCCGAGCTGCGCGACGAAGGCATCGACGAGCCACAAGTGCGCCGCATCGTGCGCGCCGTCGGCGGTTCGGGCTTCAACCTCAACCTGTTCCCCAACGTCGCCTGCTCGATGGCGTTCTTCCGCGTGCTGCAGCCGATCTCGGTGACCGAGACCGAAATCCATCACTCGGTGATCACCATGGACGGCGGCCCGGCCGCAGCCAACCGCTACCGCCTGCGCCTGCACGAGCACTTCCAAGGCCCGATGGGCTTCGGCACCCCGGACGATTCTGAAGCCTGGGAACGGGTGCAGAAAGGCGCCCGGGCCGGTGAAGACCTGTGGATCATGCTCAACCGTGGCTTGCCCGGCGAGACGCCCAGCGCAGACGGCCTGGTCTCCGACGTGAGTGCCGAAACCGGCATGCGTGCGGCGTACCAGCAGTGGAAAAAGATGATGTCGGCGTGAGCATGGAGAACCCTATGAACCTGCAATTGCTGCAAGAAGTCACCGCCTTCATCTGGCAGGAAGGCGACATGCTCGACCACGGCGAGTACGACACCTGGCTCGGCCAATGGACTGAAAAAGGCACGTACATCATCCCCATCGACCCGAAGCAGAGCGACTACGAGAACACCCTCAACTACGCCTACGACGACCACCACATGCGCGGCCTGCGGGTGCAGCGGTTGATCGGCGGCGAGTCGATTTCCACCAGCCCACAACCGCGTACCGTGCGCACGCTGTCGCGCTTTCGGGTGCTGAGCGACGACGGCGTCAACGTCAGCGTGCGCTGCGCGCAGAACGTGCGGGAATTTCGCAAGGAAAGCCTCAAGCACTACAGCGCCGACCTGACCTACACCCTGGTGCGGGCGGCGGGCGGTTTCAAGATCCACCGCAAGGTGATCAGCCTGATCAACAGCGACGATACCCTTGCCGGTATCGGCTACATCCTTTGAGGAACTGGCCATGAACCAAGTTGCATTGGTAACCGGCGCCGGCCAGGGCTTGGGCCAGCGCTTCTGCGCCCAACTGCTTGCCGCGGGCTTTGACGTGGTGGTCTCGGACCGCGATCTGGCACTGGCCCAGGCCAGCGCCGCACACCTGCAGCAAGCGCAGCAAGGGCAGGGCGGCCGCACCCTGGCGGTCAAGCTCGACGTCGCCAGCAAGGCCGATTTCGAACAGGCCCTGGCCCAGGTACTGGCGCATTTTGGCGCCTTGCACGTGGTGGTCAACAACGCCGCCGTGACCAAGACCACGCCGCTGATGCAGATCACCCCGGAGGAGCTCGACGCAGTGGTCGGGCTCAACCTGCGCAGCGTCTTCCTCGGCTGCCAGGTGTTTGGCGCGCACCTGGCCGAGGCCGGCTACGGACGGATCATCAACATGGCCTCGCTGGCCGGGCAGAACGGTGGCACCGCCACGGGTGCCCATTACGCAGCGAGCAAGGGCGCGATCATCACCCTGACCAAGATCTTCGCCAAGGAATTCGCCGCCCGGGGTGTCACGGTCAACGCCATTGCCCCCGGCCCGATCGATTCGCCGGCGGTGCATGCCGCGGTACCGGCCGAGCGCCTGCCGGGCTTGCTGGCGAACATCCCGGTGCAGCGCCTGGGTGACGCCGGCTTCCTTGGCGACCTGATCGTGCAACTGGCGCGGCCCGAGGCCTATTTCACCACCGGGGCAACCTGGGACGTGAACGGCGGCCTGTTCATGCGTTGAAATTTTCGGGGGCGCAGCGCGCCTCCTGTCGTTACACGGGACACCGGCCATGAATGAACAATTGTTGAACGTAGTCGTGCGCAAGCGCGAGATCCAAGGGGCCGACGTGGTCGTCCTCGACCTGGGGCGTGCCGATGGCACGGCGTTGCCGGCCTTCGAGGCGGGGGCGCATGTCGATATCCACGTCGCGCCTGGCCTGGTGCGCCAGTACTCGCTGTGCAGCGACCCGGCCGATGCCACGGTGTATCGCCTGGGCGTGCTCAAAGACCCCGCTTCACGCGGCGGCTCGGTGGGGGTGCACGAGACCTTGCTGGAAGGGCGCGCGTTGCAGATCAGCGCGCCGCGCAACCTGTTCCCGCTGGCGGCGCAGGCGCGCCGCTCGATCCTGCTGGGTGGCGGTATCGGCATCACGCCGATGATCGCCATGGCCCATGCCCTGCACCAGCAGGGCGCGGACTTCGAACTGCATTATTGCGGGCGCTCGCGCAGCCGCAGTGCGTTTCTCGAGGCATTGGCGGCGGCGCCGTTTGCCGCACGGGTAGTGACCCACTTCGACGACGAAGACCCGGCACAGCGCCTTGACCTGGTGGCGGTGCTAGGCACTGCCAACCCAGGTACCCACCTGTACACGTGCGGCCCGTCCGGCTTCATGGACTGGGTGATCGAAGGGGCTCGCCGGCAGGGTTATGCCGAAGACCATATCCACAAGGAGTACTTCCAGGTCGAGGTCGATGCCAGTGGCGCAGGCTTTGAAGTGGTGGCCGCGCGCAGCAACAAGATCGTGCAGGTCGGCGAGGGGCAGACGATTCTCGAAGCGCTGGCTCAGGTCGGCATCAAGATTGATATTTCCTGCGAGCAGGGCGTCTGCGGGACGTGCATGTGCGAGGTGCTCGAAGGCGAGCCGGACCACCGCGATGTGTACCTGACCGATGACGAAAAAGCCGCGAACGACCAGATCCTGGTGTGCTGCTCGCGGGCCAAGTCCAACAAGCTGGTGCTGGATATCTGAGGAGCATGACCATGGTAGACGTAAACCAGTTTCGCAATGCAATGGCGCTGCTCGGCGGCGCCGTATCGGTCATCACCACTGATGGCCCAGCAGGGCGTTTCGGCTTCACCGCATCGGCAGTGTGCAGCGTGACCGACGCACCGCCCACCTTGCTGGTGTGCATGAACCGCGCGTCTTACTCCAACGAGCAATTCAAGGCCAACGGCGCGTTGTGCGTGAACGTGCTGGCCGGCACCCATCAGGAACTGTCGGGGGCGTTTGCCAACCGTAACCTGAGCACGGAAGAACGCTTTGCGACCACCCACTGGACCGTGCTGGAAAGCGGCGCGCCGGTGATGCAGGAGGCGTTGGTGAACTTCGACTGCCGTATTGCCCAGGTGCATGAAGTGGGGTCGCACAGCATTTTCTATTGCGAGATCCAGGATATCCGCCATGGCGGGGCGGACGATGGGCTGGTGTATTTCAACCGGGCCTATCACCGGGTGTGCGAGGACTCTAAAGCCTGCTGAATTTGGGGGCCGCCACGCGGCCCCAGCTTTCACGGTGTCTCGAGGTTGTGAAACACCACTTCCAGCATCCGGTTCAGCCGCTGCACCTGCGCCTCGGTCAGCCCCTTGAAGCTGCGCTGGAACAGCTCCCGGGTCACGTCCTGCATGCGCTCGATGTTCTGCAGGCCGACTTCGGTGATGCGCACCTGGGTCACGCGCCCATCCTCAGGGCTTGGCGCAGTATCGACCAGCCCGTCGTCTTTCATGCGGTAGACGATCTTGGTGATGGTCGAGAGTTTGGCAATGGCATGGGTGGAGATCTCGGAAATACTCGATTCACCGTTCTCGTTGAGGATCCACAGCACGCGCCAGCGCGGCACGTCGAGGTCGATCTTCTTGAGCAGACGCTCCATGTTCTGGGTGTAACGGCCATGCACACGGGCCAGCCAGTAGAAGGGGAAATCCTCCT
>NZ_JANIAG010000023.1:0-45702 GCF_028682155.1 Pseudomonas sp. 39004 | reverse complement strand
AGCGCGCCAGCCACTGGTCATGGGACTGGATCAGCGCTGACAGGGAGTTTTTGAGGTCGTGCACGGTGGAGGCGATCACCGTGGAAAAATCCAGCCCCTGATTGTCTTGATTCATGCGCCGAACACTCGGATGTGCAGTTTGCCATAGCGGTCATAGCGGTTGTCGCTGGCCGGGATGCCGGCAACGCTGGTCAAGGCGTTGCGGCATTCCTGCATGATCGCAGGCTGTGGGTCATCCCCCCCGATGCGCAGCAGCGCCTGGGCGGTGTTGAGGGCGATGCTGATGTTCTTCGGTTGCAAGGCCAAGGCCTTGCGGAACAACTGCAGCGCTTCGTCGAGCTGACCTCCCTGGTAACTACGCACTCCCTGGCGGTTGAGGGTTACGGCTTCGGTGATCGCATTGAGTACAGCCGGATCATCCGTCAGCTTGGCCACCTTCTGCATGACCTTGGGGTCATCGCCATAGCTTTCCACACAGCTTTTGAGCACCCCGATCGCGGCCGCTTCCTGCCCTGACGCCTGCAGTTGGGCAGCCACTGTCAGCGCGGCATCGACCGAGAAGAACTGTTCCATCTTGTCCAGACGCTGCATGGCCTGCTCGGTGAGCTTGGCGGCCGTCTCGGCGTCACCGGCCTGCTGCAGGCTCGCGGCTTTCATCATCCGGGCGCGCACCTGCAAGCCTTGATCCTCGGGGTTTTCCTTGGCCACTTCACTGAGCACGGTGTTGATCTCGACGCGGGTCCGGGCGTCCAGGCCAAAGCCTGCGTTCTTGCTCATCAACGCCTGCACCAGGCCCAGGTTGTTCTCGGCATCCTTGTAGCGCGAACTCTGCCCCTGGTTCACCGCATGGCGGAACGCTTTCGAGGAGGTTTCAAAGTCCTCGTTGCCCAGCGCCAGCTTGCCCAGCGTGGCCTGCCGGCGTACCGACAGCGGCGACAGGCGCACCGCTTCTTCCAGCATGTTCTGCGCGCGCTTGTTCTCGCCCTGCGCCACCAGCACTTCGGCCATGCCGTCGTACAGGCCCGGCATGATCGGGAAGGCCTTCAGTGCCTGCTCGTACACACCCTGAGCCTGGGCATTCTGGCCACGCTTGTGCATCAGGCTGCCCAGCGCCGAGTACACCCACGGCTGCGGGCGGCTGGCGAGAATGGCCTTGAGGAACTTTTCCAGCTCGTCAAAGCGATTGAGGTTGCGCAGGGCATCGGCCCGGTAGCGCAGGCACAAAGGGGCGAAGCGCGGATCCTTCTTGCACAGCTCGGCGCAGGCCGCCAGGACTTCGGCCGGGCGACCGCGGTCCAGGGCCTGGAGGATCGGCTTGAGCAAGGTCTTGCGCTGGAACAGCTTCTCGACGCGCTGGGCCAGGCCTACCCGGTTGAACGGCTTGGTCAGGTAGGCATCGGGCTCATGCTCGATGGCACTGAGGACGATGGCCTGGCTGCTCTCGGCCGTCACCATGATGAACACGCACTCATGGCTGATGTGCTTGTCGAGGATCAGGTCTTCGAGCACCTGCTGGCCGTTTTTCTTGCCGTCGCCCAGGTGGAAGTCCTGCAGGATGAAGTCATAACGTTTCTGCGCGCACATGCGCAGGGCCTGCTCGCCGCTGTCGGCAGTGTCCACATCGCGCACACCCAGTTCGCGCAACATGGAACGTGTCGACGTACGAAAGTCGGTGAAGTCGTCGACGATCAGAAAGCTCTTTTGCCCGTACTGCAGCATCAACACGACCTGTATTGGGATGATTGAAAAATCGCGCAAGGCGATGCATACCACCGAATGCTGTATCGGCAGCCGGTCGAGAAAGATGAGGGTAGAGCATGCAGCGCGCTAAACAATTGCGCGCAGTGGCCTCAAGCCATTACTTTAGCGAGCAAACCCCGCGAGGGCTACCTCAGGCCAGCAAGCCCAACGATTTGGCCTTGGCCACCGCTTGCGTCCGGCGCTCGACGCCCAGCTTGCTGTTGATGTGGCTGGCATGGGTCTTGACGGTATGCAGCGAGATGAACAGCCGTTCGCTGATCTGCTGGTTGGAACACCCCTGCGCGATCAGCTCGAGCACAGCCCGCTCCCGACCACTCAACGCCTCGCCGCCGCCGCTGCTGACCACAGGTAATGGCGGCAGGCGCTTGAGCAGTTCGGCCTGCACCGCGCAACCGGGGTGAGCTGCAAGCTGCTCGTGCAGCCACTGTGGGTGTTTTTCGAGCAACGTTTGGAAGGGGTGCAGCACGCCGCCCTGCGCGGCTTCGAGCGCCTTGGGCAGCAGCCCGGCAGCTTGCGCGTCACGGCCCTCCCCTAATAGCAGGGCAACCCACTGGCACAGTGCGCTGACGGCCAGCAGCATGCCGCCACTGACCAAACCCCGTTCGACCAGCCCCGACAGGCGCTGAATAGATTCATCTGTACGCAGCTGGATACGCGCCAGCAACGCCTGCTGCAATTCGATATGCAGTGGCAGCAACGGATGAAACTCCGGGGCCGCTGCGGGCTGCTCGCCGCCGTAGGTCTGCCCCAGCCGCAGCAACCACGACTCGGCAAGGTCGGTACGCCCTTGCGCCAGCCACAGCTCGCACTTGACCAGGGTAATCATGGCCAGGTAGTAAATCGGCGGAACGTCCCAGATGTGCATCAGCCGCTCCGCCTCGGCCAGCTCGGCGAACGCTTCGGCGAAGTGGCCCTCGCGGCCATCGAGCGTCGCAATCACACAGTGGCCGATCAGCACGCTGATGTCCCGGCAGGCCCGCGCTTCACCCAGCCCCGCACGCAGGCGCGCACGACCTTGGCCGGCTTGCAGGCGCGAAACCAGCAGGTAGCCCTCGTACAGGGTCAGCCGCGCTCGCACCGCATACAAGCGCTGCCCCGACAGCCCCTGCAGGCGCTGCAAGCCTTGGCGCACTTCGTCCAAGGCCCGCAACACTTCACCACGGGCATGCAGCACCCGCGCCCGATCATAGTGCGCCAGGGCCTCGAACAGCGGGTTGCCAACACGCTGGGCCAGCTCCAGGGCTTCGCGGTTCCAGCCCCGCGCATGCCAGAAGTCGGCATCGGCAATAGCCAGGTTGGACAGTGTCGACAGGCACACCAGGCGCTGGCCATAACGCTTGCACGGCAGGCTTTGCAGCGCTTCGCCGCAATAAGCCAAGGTGCGCTCGCGATCACCCCGACCGCGCGCGATGACGCCGCTCAGCGCCAGCCACTGGGCCAGCATCGACTTCTGCGCGGTCGCCGACGGCGCAGGCAGAAAACGGCTGAGGTAACCGGCCAGTTCTTCGGCCGCATCCAGCTGGCAAGCCAACCCCAACGCCCAGCTATACAGCACGATCAGCCGCGGCGTACTGATCAGCAAGCTTTCTGGCAGGTCCATCTTCCAGCGCAGCAGCATGCCGACGTTCTGCTCGGCCAGCAGCTGCTCCTCGGAAAGGCTCTGCACCAGGTCGGCAGCGACATCGAGGTGGCCGGCACGCAGCGCCTGTTCAACCGCCTCATCCAGCAAGCCTTGGCCCTCGAACCAGCGGCAGGCACGCAAATGCAGGCCCGCCAGCGGTTCGCTGGCCTGGCGGCTACGCAACAGATCGGAAAACAGGTGGTGGTAACGAAACCAGTGACCGTGCTCGTCCAGCGGCACCAGAAACACCTGGTGAGCCTGCAGGAAGCGCAGGACAGCGGCACTGTCCTCGCGGCCACGCAGGGCATCGCAGAGGGACGCGCAGAAGCGCTCCTGGCTCGCCGTGTCGTAGAGAAAGGCCTGTACGTCCGCCGGCAGGATCTCGATGACTTCTTCCAGCAAGTAATCGCGTATCAGCCCTTCGCCGCCATGCAAGGCGTGGGGCAAGGCATGCTCATCGCCTGATTCGCTGGCCGCCAGCTGCCAGAAGCGCAGCCCGGCCACCCAGCCGTCACTGCGCTGGATCAGGTTGTCCAGTGCCTGGCCACGCAGGCCGGTGGGTTGGCGGCCGATCACCGCCAACGACTCGTCAGGCGTCAGGCGCAGCTCCTGCTCGTTGAGCTCGACCAGTTGCCGGGACAGACGCAAGCGCGCCAGGTGCCAATCCGGGCGCTGGCGGCTGGTGATCAACAGCACCAGGCCGTTGGGCAAGTGATTGAGGAAAAACTGCAGGCAACTGTCGAGAACCGGCCCTTGCGCCAGGTGATAGTCATCCAGCACCAGCAGCAGGGGCGTATCGGCTTGCAGGTACTGCGCCAGCTCGTCGAGCAGGCCGTCGATCCACTCCTCGAAGGCGAATGGCTGGTGGCGTTGGCGCATTTTCAGCAAGCCCATGGCCTGGCCACCCAAGGCGGGGCAGTACTGCTGCAGGCCTTCGAGCAGCCGTTCGAGAAAACGCCCGGGGTCGGCATCGCGCTGGCTCAGGCCAAGCCAGAGGCTTCGCCAGTGCTCGGGCAGTGCTTCGCAGAACTCGATGGCCAACGAGCTTTTACCAAAGCCCGCTGGCGCGTTGACCAGCAGCAACCGCCCATTCAGGCCTGCTTGCAGGCGCTGACACAGACGTGCACGCGGCACATGGCCGTCCGGCAGCGGTGGCCGGAAGAAACGCCCGTCCAGCAGGCCGAGGGCCTGGCTGGCGAATCCATGCGTACGGGACAGATCTGTCATGGCCGGCTCATTCTGATGGGAAGACAACGGCGATACGGATGCTTGCGAGACTAGCGGGTAACGCAGCGCATTTGAAGATGATGGGCGCAATTGCGCTGTAAAAGACTACGACAAAAAGCAACAACGCTGATGGACGAGCGCTAGACCGGGGCTTTGGCGGAATATTCACCGGCCTTATCGCGGCCCTGCAGGTGGCCGCGAATTGCGCAATGGCTTAACAGAAACGCCCCGGCAAGCCGGGGCGTTCTGGGGATCACACGGAGTTGCAGGTTATCAGCTCAACGAATACCCGACTGACGCAGGGCCGCTGGCTGGAAGTCGGCTTTGCTGGCACTGAAGCCAAAGTCGTAAGCGCGCTTCTCTTCGTTCTTCATGCCCAGCGCCAGGTAACGCCCCGACTGCAGGTCGTAGATGGTTTCCAGGGTGTACCAAGGCACCTCTTTGTTGTAATACGGCTGGGAATGGGCTTCGGAAACGCGCCACAGCTGGCCACGACCGTCGTACTGGTCGATCACTGCAGCCTGCCAGGTGTCTTCATCGATGTAGAAGTCACGCTTGGCGTAGATGTGCCGCTGGCCCGGTTTGAGGGTTGCGACCACGTGCCAGACGCGGCGCAGCTCGTAACGGGACAGGTCCTGGTTGATGTGCCCGGCCTTGATGATGTCGGTGTACTTCAGCTTGGGGTCATCCAGCTTGAAAGCGTTGGAGGCGATGTACAGCTCCTTCTTGCCTTCCAGCTTCCAGTCGTAGCGGTCTGGCGCCCCGTTGAACATATCCAGGTTGTCCGAGGTACGCAGGCCGTCGGCAGCGGTACCCGGGCCGTCGTACGACACTTGCGGTGCCTGGCGTACGCGACGCTGGCCGGCGTTGTAGATCCACGCCTTGCGCGGCTCTTTCACCTGGTCGAGGGTTTCGTGCACCAGCAGCACGGTCCCGGCCAGACGAGCGGGCGCGGTCACTTCCTGCTTGAAGTAGAAGAGGATATTGCCCGGGTTGCTCGGGTCGTAATCCTTCATCTTGTCGCGGAAGACGAACTGGTCGGAGAAGTACACCGGGTTGAAAGAGCCGTTCTGCTGTGGCGTTGCCTGGGTTACCAGGCGGCTGACACTGCCCCCCCGGTAGCGGGTAATGTGGTTCCAGATCACTTCCAGGCCGCTTTTCGGGATCGGGAACGGCACCGCCGTGTCGAAGTTGTTCAAGCCGTTGCCGCCTTCCACCAGCGTGGTCTGGGTGGCGTTTTTCTTGATGGCGGCGAACACGTCGGCAGGTACCGTGGAGCCGCGATGGGTCTTGAATACCGGGATCCTGAAGCTGTCCGGATAGCGCTTGAACATGGCCAGCTGGCCCGGCGAAAGCTTGTCCTTGTACTGATCGGCGTTCTGCGCAGTGATGGTGAACAGCGGCTTGTCACTGCCATACGGGTCGGCCAGGAAGCCCTTGCCGTCTACGCTACCCGCCGTCTTCGACAGCGGCTCCCACGGGCCGATCGAGCCATCGGCGTTGCCGGCCTTTTCGGCGCCCATCGGGGTCAGGGTACTGCCCAACTTGGCCGCCTCGTCGGCGGATACCGCAGCCATGACGCTGGTCGCCAGCAGGGACAGGCCCAGTACACCGGCTTGCAGCAGACTTCTGGTCTTGTTCATGTTGTGTCGTCCTGAATCAGTATTCTTAGAAGTTCACGCCGAAGCTGAGGGCGACGAAGTCGCGGTCATCCACGGTGCTGTACTTGCCGTCGAAGAAGTTGGTGTACGACAGGCTCGCCGTATAGGTGTTCTGGTACTCGGCGTCCAGGCCCAGGCTGACGGCCTTGCGGCCTTCCTCGAAGTTGGCGCCAGGGCCAGGCGAGTAGCCGGAAACGTCATGCGACCAGGCCACGCTGGGCTTGAGGTTGACCCCGGCGAAGACGTCGTTGTAGTCCCAGATGACCCGGGCGCGGTACCCCCAGGAGGTGCTGGTGGTGTAGCCATCGTTCTCGCATTTGCGATTCAGGTTGGTGGTGGATGCCCCAGCACCCGCGCCAGCGATGGTGCTGCCATTGAGTGCCTGGCAGGTGTCCGCACCGCCGGTGGCAGGCAGCGGGCCAGGCCCGAAGACCGGGTCACGGCCGTAGCGGGTCTCGCGTGCGTTTTCCAGGCCGCCAACGTGGGTAACCCCAACTTCGCCCACCACAGTCATGCGGCTGGCGCCCATTACCTGGTCGAAGAAATGCGTCAGCGTGGTCTGGAACTGGGTGATTTCCTTGCGCCGGTAGCCGTGCAGGTCTTGGCCGGGGGTACCGGAGAGCAGCGAAGCGTTGGTCAGTGCGCCACCAATCGGACGCACGCCCGAGAACAGGATGTCGGTGGTATTCAGTTGCACAGGGGCATTGGGGCGATAGCTGACTTCACCACTCCAGGCCGTACCCGTAGGCAGCGTAGTGGAGAAGCTCAGGCCGTACAGGCGGATGTCCTCGGGGTACTCGACGAAGTACTCGGAGTTACCAGCCACAATCAGCGGTGCCAGCGCTCGCAACTGTGCAGGCAGCGCGCTCAGGCCGGCGAACACCGACGGTGGTGCGCCGGTGGCGCTGAAGATCGGCGCGCGGCTGTGGTAGTTCATGAAGTAGGCACCGAACTCGGTGTCCAGCGGGTCGAACATGTAGCGCAGAGCCACGCCGAACTGGCCGCTGTCGCGGGCATCACGGTCGGCGCCGCGGCGCACCATCACCCCTTCTTCGTTGATGTTCACGCCCTGGGTGGCGAGGAATTGCTGGGCTGCGCCCGGCACCGTGCGGCTGCTGTTGAGCACGCGCAGGTTGTCGGTACAGCCGTCGGCGATGATGTCTGGCTGGGAGAAGAACGTGCCGCAGTTGTCGACGACGGTCTGGTCCCATTCGATCTGATAGAAGGCCTCGGCCGACAGGTTATCGGTCAGGCTCTGGGAGATGTAGAACATGTTGACCGGGATCAGGCCTTCCTTGATCTCGGCCCCCGGGCGGCGGAACGCGGATACGTCGATCGGGTTGATCGAGTTGATGCCGCCGCCGATGAAGGTACTCTCACCCCAACTGACAACCTGCTTGCCCAGGCGCACCGAGCCTGGCATGTCGCCAATCGAATAGTTGTGATAGACGAACGCATCGAGCAGTTCGGCACCGGAAGACTTGGCGCCTTCCTTGCGGTTGGAGTCGCTGATGTCCTTGAACTCGCGGCCTTCGTCCTTCAGCTCGAAGTCGTACCAGTACTTGCCGCGCACGAACACACCGGTGTCGCCGTACTTGAGTTCGAGGTCGTGGATACCCTTGAAGATCTTGGAGAACGTTTCGCCCTTCTTGAAGTTCAGGTGGCCATCGTCCGAGGTCTGCGACAGGCCCTTGCCGCCGTTGTTCACCCCGATCAGGTTCTTGTTGGGGTTGGCCGTCGACCAACTGGCGCCGATGGAGAGCGACGAGTCGAACTGGCCTTCGATTTCACCAATGTTGAAACTGACAGCGAAAGCAGGACTTGCGAGCGTGGAAGCAAGGCTGACGGCCAGGGGCAATTTGGCCCGGCGCCAGAACAGGTTTGCAGATTTCATCGACGCTACTCCATGTACTTTTTTGTTATGGCAGTGAGTCCTTTCAGAAACGGCCCGTGGGACCGGTATGCAGGCTTGCGCCTGCGGCAACACGGCTTGCGCGTGTCGCCCTCCCCCATTCCTGAAAATCCCCTGGCCTCGACTATAGCCAGCAAGGCACAGGCGCTTGATCCCTCTAAAGTGTGATTTGCGCTCCGTGCCGCCAACTCGCTCCGACGTTTTTCTTCGTGACGCGCTGGCAGTGCTGAAGCATGGCGCATTTTGGCTGTTTGGCAAGGCGCCGGGCTCTCTAGCATGCGGGTCGTGTTCTGACGTACACGACCCCCACTGTGCTTACAGAGTCGACAGGAACGCGCTGTTACTGGCCTGCCACTGGACGATGTCCTGGCGGATGCGTTTCTTGTCGAGTTTGCCGACACTGGTCTTGGGAATTTCAGTAACAACGGCGATCTGGCTTGGAATTGCCCACTTGTTGATATGCCCCTCTTCAACAAAAGGCTTGAGGTGGTCCTTGAGCGACTTGGCATCAATGGCCTGCCCGTCGCGCACCACCAGCAGGGCAAAGGGCCGCTCGCCCCACTGCGGGTCGGCGACACCCACCACCGCCACTTCGCGCACCGCCGGGTGACGGCTGATCAGGTCTTCGAGGTCGAGCGAAGATACCCACTCGCCGCCGGTCTTGATCACATCCTTGATGCGATCGCGGATATCGATGTAACCCATGCCATCGAGGGTCGCGACGTCACCGGTGTGCAGCCAGCCACCCTGCCACAGCTCTTGGCTCTTTTCCGGCTCTTTGAAGTAGCCCATGGTCAGCCACGGCGCACGCAGCACCAGTTCACCCTGGGTCTCGCCATCGGCCGGGAGGAAATTGCCCTCGCCGTCGACGATCGCCGCTTCCACCAGGGGCACCGGCACGCCGGCCTTGATCCGGTAGGTAATGCGCTCATCCTCGCTGCCGGCCTGCAGTTCGTCGTTCAGGTGCGCGGCAGAAATCAACGGGCAGGTCTCGGACATGCCGTACGCCGCCGTCAGCTGGATACCGCGCGCCAGTGCAGCCTGGTACAACGACCGGTTAAGCGAACTGCCGCCGATGATGATCTTCCAGCCACCGAAGTCCTCGCCCTGGGCGCTGGGGCAATTGAGCAGCATCTGCAGGATGGTCGGCACGCAATGGGAGAAGGTGACCTTCTCTTCACGCCACAGCTTGACCAGCATGTCCGGCTCGTAGCGCCCCGGGTACACCTGCTTCATGCCAAGCATGGTGGCGGCGTAAGGGATGCCCCAGGCATGCACGTGGAACATCGGGGTGATGGGCATGTACACATCGTTGCTGCCCAGCAGGCGCACGCTGTCGATGCTGCCGGTCACCGAGGCTTCAGCCAGGGTGTGCAGCACCAGTTGCCGATGGGTGAAGTACACCCCCTTGGGGTTGCCGGTGGTACCTGTGGTGTAGAAGGTGGTGGCCACCGAGTTCTCGTCGAAATCCGGGAAGTCGTAGCGTGGGCTGGCGGCGGCGAGCAACTGTTCGTACTCGCCGACCAGGTTGGGCAGCGCGGCGGTCTTGTCCGGGCCATCGGTCAGCAGCACGGTCTTGTCGACCGTCGTCAACTGACCGGCGATGGCCTGGTAGAGCCCGACGAAGTCACTGTTGACCAGGACCACCCGGTCTTCGGCGTGGTTCATGGTGTAGAGGATCTGTTCCGGTGACAGGCGCACGTTGATGGTGTGCACCACCGCGCCGATCATTGGGATGGCGAACATGCATTCCAGGTAGCGATGGCTGTCCCAGTCCATCACCGCCACCGTGTCACCGGCCTTGACCCCGGCTTCGGTCAGAACATTGGCCAGGCGAGCGATACGCTCGTTGAGCTGTGGATAAGTCAGGCGCAGCTGATCGCGATAAACGATCTCGCGGGTTTTCTCGTAACGGCTGCCGGACATCAGCAGGCGTTTGATCAGCAGCGGGTAGGCGTAGGCGCCTTCGGCGGGTTTGATGATGCGGGTCTGCAACATGGGTATCCCTTTTCTGAAAAGCGGGCCGGACAAGTCTGGATCTACTGTAGTAGCTCAATGTGACGGTCAAATCAGCCGAAGGAATGATTTGGGCCGTTGAGGTATGAGTGGCAGGCGTTGACGCGCGGTAACCGCGGGCTAGACACTGCGGCTAACCCCTTCGGGCTTTGCACCGAAACCCATGCCCCATTTCCCGCCCCGCCACCGGAGAACCCCATGCCCAGCCCGCGTCGCGCCGTGTTCCTCGATCACCAGTCCCTGGACCTGGGTGACCTCGACCTGTCGCCCTTGCAATCGCAGTTCGAGGCGTTCGAGCTGTTTGCCGCCACCCGCCCGGAGCAGGTCGCCGAACGCCTGCAGGGCGCCGTCGCGGTGATCAGCAACAAGGTCATGCTCGATGCCGCAGCCCTTGCGGCCAACCCGCAGCTCAAGCTGATCCTGGTGGCTGCCACCGGCACCAACAATGTCGACCTGGCAGCGGCCCGCGCCCAGGGCATTACGGTGTGCAACTGCCAGGGCTATGGCACGCCGTCGGTGGCCCAGCACACCCTCGCCCTGCTGCTGGCCCTGGCCACGCGCCTGTGCGACTACAACCAGGCGGTGGCTGACGGCCAATGGGCCAAGGCCAGCCAGTTCTGCCTGCTGGACTTCCCCATCGTCGAGCTGGAGGGCAAGACCCTTGGCCTGCTCGGCCATGGCGAGCTGGGCGGCGCGGTGGCACGCCTGGCGGAAGCCTTTGGCATGCGCGTGTTGAGCGGGCAGATCCCCGGCCGCCCGGAGCGCGCCGACCGCATGCCGCTGCAAGACCTGCTGCCGCAAGTCGACGCGCTGACCCTGCACTGCCCACTGAACGAGCATACCCGGCACATGATCGGGGCCGACGAGCTGGCCCTGCTCAAGCCCGGTGCCCTGGTGGTCAATACCGCCCGAGGGGGACTGATCGACGAGCAGGCCCTGGCCGACGCCCTGCGCCAGGGCCACCTCGGTGGCGCCGCCACCG
The DNA here is from genome assembly GCF_028682155.1 of Pseudomonas sp. 39004. NCBI lineage: Bacteria > Pseudomonadati > Pseudomonadota > Gammaproteobacteria > Pseudomonadales > Pseudomonadaceae > Pseudomonas > Pseudomonas sp. 39004. Next base: position 34,522 of record NZ_JANIAG010000023.1, on the reverse strand, counting down.
ACGTGCTCAGCGTCGAGCCGCCGGTCAACGGCAACCCGCTGCTGGCAGGCGATATCCCCCGGCTGATCATCACCCCGCACAGTGCCTGGGGTGCAGTGGAGTCGCGCCAGCGCATCGTCGGCCAGCTCAGCGAGAATGCCCAGGCCTACTTCACCGGTCAGCCACGCCGCGTGGTCAGCTGAGCGCAGCGTTAGCCTCTGCTACACTGCGCGACTTTTTTCCAGGAGGCGTCGTCCATGGACCCGCGCAGTGAAGTGTTGCTCCGCCAGGCGGACCTGTTCCAGGGCCCGCTGCTGATCGCCGGTGCGCCCGCCGACGATCTGCTCGGCCACCTGCCCATGGCCCATGGCTGGACCTGGCATGCCGGCGACCAGGCCATGCTCGAAGGGCGCTTTGCCGGCCGCAGCCACTACGGTGTCGAACCGCCCCCGGTGGCCTTCGACAGCGCCGTGCTGTTCCTGCCCAAGTCCCGTGAGCTGGCCGCCTACCTGCTCAACGCCCTGGCGTCGCGCCTGGCCGGGCGTGACCTGTACCTGGTCGGCGAGAAACGCGGCGGTATCGAAGGCGCGGCGAAGCAGCTGCAGGCCTTTGGCAAACCGCGCAAGCTCGACAGCGCCCGGCATTGCCAGTTGTGGCAGGTAACCGTCGACCAGGCGCCAGCGGCCACGCCGCTGCAAAGCCTGGCCGAGCGTTTCGAGCTCGACCTCGAAGACGGCCCACTGCAGGTGGTCAGCCTGCCGGGCGTGTTCAGCCATGGCCGCCTCGATCGCGGCACCGCATTGCTGCTCAAACACCTCGATGGCCTACCGAGCGGGCATGTACTGGACTTCGGTTGTGGTGCCGGCGTGCTGGGCGCCACGGTGAAACGCCGCTATCCGCAAAGCCGGCTGACCTTGCTGGACGTGGACGCCTTCGCCGTGGCGGCCAGCCGCCTGACGTTGGCCGCCAACGGCCTGGAAGGTGAAGTGATCAGCGGCGATGGCATCGACGCGGCCCCCACCGACTTGAGCCTGATTCTGAGCAACCCGCCGTTTCATACCGGGGTCCACACCAATTACCAGGCGTCGGAGAACTTGCTGAAAAAATCCAGCGTTCATCTGCGAAAAGGTGGCGAAATGCGCCTGGTGGCGAACAGCTTCCTGCGTTACCAGCCGCTGATCGAAGGGGCGTTGGGGAACTGCCAGGTACGCGCCGAGGCCGACGGTTTTCGTATCTACCAGGCAACACGCGGTTAAAAACAGCGCTTGCCGAAACCGATTCGGCTAGGCAGAATCCGCACCGTCCTAGGGGAGTAGTCTCCCGCGAGCACCCAGCTCGCCCGGCACGCGTCAACATACTTGGCCCACAGGCCATGGCGCGTGCGACCCGCTATGCAGCGCCTGCATAGAGAGATCCGCACAGACGGATCCGCGGTTTGACAAGACCTATGACACGCACACCTTACCCGGGGCGGGAAGGCTGTACGTGTCATAGCCGTGTCGACCCGCCCCCGTAGGAAACCTGATGCTGGAATCCCTGCTGGTCCCCACCGCCATCGTTGCCCTCGCCGAAATCGGCGACAAGACGCAACTGCTCGCGCTCATCCTCGCTGCCCGCTTCCGCAAGCCTTGGCCGATCATCGCCGGTATCATCGCCGCCACCCTGGCCAACCATGCCGCCGCTGGCGCCGTGGGTGCGTGGGTCGGCGGGTTCTTCAGCGACTCGGCGCTGCACTGGATCCTGGCCGCCAGCTTCACCGCCACTGCACTGTGGACGCTGGTGCCGGACAAGATGGATGACGATGAAAACCCCGCGCGCCGCTTCGGCCCATTCCTGACCACACTGATTGCGTTCTTCCTGGCCGAGATCGGCGACAAGACCCAAGTGGCCACGGTGATGCTTGCAGCACAGTACCCGCACCTGATCATGGTCATCATCGGCACCACCCTGGGCATGCTGATTGCCAACGTGCCGGTGGTACTGGCGGGTAACTTTGCGGCGGATAAACTGCCATTGACGCTGATTCGTCGCCTGGCGGCTACCGCGTTCATCGTGCTGGCGGTCGTGGCCGTTTACTCGGCGATGAAAGCCAGTGGCTGGGTGGGGTAACACAAAGCTGGGGGCGCTTTGCGTTGCAAAAGGGCCGCAAAGCGGCCCCCTTGGCAATGCTTACTTCTTGGCCGCCTGATACAACGGCATCACCTTCGGAATGGCTGCCTGCAACGAGGCGATACGGCTCTCGGACGCCGGGTGAGTGCTCATGAACTCAGGCGGCGCGCCTTCGGATGCCTTGCTCATCTTGTTCCACAAGGTGATCGCCGCGTTCGGGTCGTAACCGGCACGCGCCGACAGCTCCAGGCCGATCAGGTCCGCCTCGTTCTCGTTGGAACGGCTGTTGGGCAGGGTCATGGCGTAGTTCACCACGGTATCAGCCAAGGCCATGCTGCTCTGGCCCAACCCGAAGAGGGCGCCCGCGCCCTGACGGGCCATTTCCACACCATAGGCCTTGGACATCGCTTCGCGGCTGTGCTCACGCAAGGCGTGGGCGATCTCGTGGCCGACCACCGCTGCAATCTCGGCATCGGTCAGCTTGAGCTGGTCGATCAGGCCGGTGTAAACGATGATCTTGCCGCCAGGCCCGCAGTTGGCATTGAGCTCATCGCTCTTGATCACGTTGACTTCCCACTTCCACTGGGCAGCATCCGGGCGAAAGATCGGCGCCTGGGCGATCAGTCGGTCAGCGATGACCTGCACGCGCTTGGCGTCGGCGCTGGACTTGTCCAGCACGCCTTTGTTCGACGCCTCACCGAGGGTCTGCTGATAGGACTGGGCGTACATCTGGTTGACCTCATCGGTCGAGAGCATGCTGAACATGTACTGCTTGCGCTCGACACCGACGGCCCCGCCGCTGGTCGTATTTACCGACTGGCAGCCTGCCAGAAGGATACCGGCGCTCAACAGACTGACAACAAATGACTTACGCATGAAAACACTCCCTTTTACATGCGGCGTATCCTAGGCCTAGTCGCCCAGGCCCGCCATAGCCGCAGGGAAGAATTTTACCGGCACTGCGGCCAGCGCATCAGGCCGGGGTCAGGCATTCTGGCGCATCGAGCTTCGGGTCATTGACGAAATGCGCCAACGCCCGCTCACGCAACGTGGCCGGCGGGCTGGCCAGCAATTCATGCAACCGCACCATCGGCGTATCAGGGTCCAGCCAGGCCGCCCGCCCCGCCTCATCCAGAATCAACGGCCGGCGCTGGTTCATGGCCGCCTGGGTCACTACCGCGCAACTCAACCAGACCTGGTCCTGTACCGGATACGCCTCCCACACTGCCGCGAAATACAGCGAAGCCCCCTCCCCTGGCGTCAGCCAGTACGGGCGTTTGCGCACAGTACCGCGCCATTCATAGAAGCCATTGGCTGGCATCAGGCAACGGCGCTGGCGAAACGCCTCGCGAAACATCGGTTGCTCGGCAAGGGTTTCGGCGCGGGCATGGGCAGGCGTACGGGAAAGGTCGGTGAGCCAGGCCGGGGTCAGCCCCCAGCGCGCCTTGGCGAGTTGCTGCTGGCCGTCGAGCTGGCGCTGAATCAGCACCGAAGCACCCGGCGAGATATTCCATTGGGCCGGCTGGCCGGCCGGAAAGCCCGGCAGACTGGCAAGGGCCTGGGGCCAGCGAAACAGGGCGTAACGTCCACACATGAGCGAATTCTGAACCTAGCAGATCAAGGTACCGGGATAGCTCTCCGGTTCGTCGCCAACCAGTGGCTGGGCAGCATTGTACGCATCGATCAGCTGCCGTGCGTATTCGGCCTGCTCGTCGGGCACGGCCAGCGCCAGCAAGCCCTGCATCGGTAGCTCACCGGCAGCACCGACCAGGTCGCGCCCAATCAAATGTACCGAGACACCTTCACTGGCCAACATGCCCACCAGCATTTCGGCCTCCAGCAAACTCTCCGGTTCGTAGATTCGCTGCATCAGGCATCGTCCTCGCGTCTGACCTCAAGCATCCATTCGTCACCGTGCACCTGCAAAATGAACACCACAGGCTGGCAACACACTTGGCAATCCTCGGTGTAGCGCTGGTCGCCACCGGAAATATCGACAGTGGTTTCCACACGTTCGCCACAATAAGGGCAATCATAGAAGTCGGTTTCCAGCATCGCGGCCTCCGCAGTGACTTATGCGTATAATTGCCGGTCTGATTACAGGGCCTGCGTGTGTTCGAGCCGTTTTTCGGACCCCGTCCCTACCTTATTACCCTAGCCGTTTCCAACAAGAGAGCATGATGGGCGAATTCGATGCCATCCGACCGTACGACGACGCTGAGGTCCCTGCCGTGCTGGCACGCCTGCTCAGCGACCCGGCATTCCTCGATATCCTCACCCACTTCCGCTTCCCGCGTGCGGCTGGCCCCCTCGGATGGCTGCTCAAGCCGCTGATCGCCCGTCGCCTGCGCAAGGAGTTCGCCGGCGTCACCTGCGTCTCGACCTTGCAGGACAAAGTCGAGTACTACGTCGATCAAACCATCGAACGCGCCACTGACGGGGTCACCTACTCGGGCGTCGAGCAGCTCAAGGCCGGCACCGCATACCTGTTCCTGGCCAACCACCGCGACATCGTCATGGACCCGGCCTTCGTCAACTACGCCGTGTACCACGCCGGCCTGCCGACCCCACGCATCGCCATCGGTGACAACCTGCTGCAAAAGCCTTTCGTCAGCGACATGATGCGCCTGAACAAGAGCTTCATCGTGCACCGCTCGCTCAGCGGTCGTCGCGAAAAGCTGGCGGCCTACCAACTGCTCTCGGCCTACATCAACCACTCGATCCGCAACGATGTTGCGTCGATCTGGATCGCCCAGGCCGAAGGCCGCGCCAAGGACGGTGACGACCGCACCGACTCGGCGATCCTCAAGATGTTCCACATGAGCCGCAAGGACGAACCGTTCGGCGCGGTCATTCAGAGCCTTAACCTGACGCCGGTGTCGATCAGCTACGAGTACGACCCCTGCGACCAGGCCAAGGCCCGTGAGCTGTACATCCGCGCCACCACCGGCACCTACAAGAAGGCGCCGGGCGAAGACGACAACAGCATCGCCAAAGGCATCACTGGTTACAAAGGCCGTGTGCACATCAACTTTGCAGCGCCGGTGACCGAATACTTCGAAGACACCAAGCAGCTGGCAGCCGAAATCGACCGGCAGATCCTCGGCGGCTACCGGCTGTTCCCGGTGCACTACCTGGCCTACGCGATGTGGGACGAAAAGGATGAGGCACTGCAGGTGCCGAGTGCCGAGAAGGTGTTCCCGGCCGAAGAGTTGTCGCGGGCCAAGGAAGAATGGCAGCGGCGCCTGGAGGCATGCCCCGAAGAGCAGCGGCCGTACCTGGTGTTGCAGTATGCGACGCCGGTGCGCAACCAGTACCAGGTCAGGCAGCAGGCACCGGTCGCCTGATCAACCTTGGGGCTGCTCTGCGGCCCCAGGTTCTCAGACCCAGGTACTGAACCAGGACAACAACAGCGCCAGGGCCAGGCACGAAAACCCGAGAATATAGAAGTAACGCGGCACCCTCAGGTCAAACGCATCCACCACCCCTTCATCCACCGCCAGGCTTTCACGCGTGACCGCCTCGCGCCGCCGTGCGCTGTGCAGCAGCAGGCCGCCTGGGCAGGTCATCAGCAATGCCAGCAGGTTGATCAGCTTGGTGGGATGGGCGGCCAGAAACCCCCAGAGCACTTGCAACGACATCACGCAACCTCGGTTTGAACGACAGCGAAGGCCGGCATTCTACCCAAGTCCGACCCAGGCGCCCGGCCTGCGCGACAAAGTGTCACTAAATTTCATCTGTCACATGCTCGTCATCAGAACAGGCCACCCTGTCGGCCTTTCCCCGATCCGGAGCTTGTTCATGCTGCACGCCGAAAACCAGGACCGCCTCTATCTCGTTGCCCAGAGCGACGAACAACAGGCGTTGATCGACGGTTTCGCCATCAATGTGCAAGACCGGCAGTGGCTGGTCTATTGCGCATTGGGCGGGCATGCTCATGAAGACTTGCCAGAGGTGGATGTTGCCACCGGTTTCAGCGTGCTGGATTTCCACATCCAGGCGGCCTGAAGCCCGCAGCCGCCAACAAAAAACCCGCTGCCAGGCAGCGGGTTTTTTGTAAGGCAACTGAACGCTTACTCGGCCAGCACCTGCCCGATGGTCGGGTCTTTGAACAGGCGGGTCAGGGCATCGCTCAGCACATCGCTGACCAGCTTGGTGTTGGTTTCCTGGTTCGGCGCCATGCCGAAGCGCTGATCCAGCGAAGCGCCGTAACGGCCGCTGTAGCGGCGGTTGGCGTTGGCCACGTCGGCACGGAAGGTGGCGCCGATGGTGGCCTCGGTCACGTACAGGTTGTCCTTGGGCGACTGGTATTTCAGCTCGGCCAGGGTCACGGTCAGTTGCGGCGCATTGTTAGCGTTCGGCGTCGGGGTGAAACCGAGCAGGCGTACAGCGGCTTCGGCCTGGGCCTGCAGCTTGGGCAGCACATCATTGCCACTGACGCTGATGGTGCTGGTCTCGGGGTACATGCCACCGCGAGTGCCCAGGGACTGCGAAGCCCGACCATCAACCACCTTGACCACCACCGGCTGACCATGGCCGACAGGTGCGAGCTGGGCGGTGAGCTTGGGTTGCGGGCTGAGTTGTTGCGGGCTGTGGGCACATCCGACCAGGCTGAGGCTGGCCACGGCGATCAAACCGAACAACAGACGTTGCAACATGCGCGTTTCTCCAGAAAATGCGGCTAAGGCGCACAGTATACCCAGCCTCGCACAGGCCAGTCATCGCCAAGGCTGCGCTGTCACAATCGTTTCATGCCCCTGCCGTTATCCTTGGCCCAGCCCTAACACACAGGACTCACCGCCATGGCCTCGCTCTGGACCCTGCTCTTCCAACGCCCGCGCCACCGCCCCTATGCCCACCTCGACGCTGACGGCAAATGCCTGGCGTTCAAGCACTGCAGCCAGCCGCCAAGCGGCAGTGGCTGGGTGCAGGTCAGCGAAGTGCAGCTCGCCTGGCTGGGCCGCCAATTGCCCGCCAGCGCTCGGGTTTGCGCGCGCGCAAACAACCGTTGGCATCAACGCAGCCTGCCGGCCTGACAAACGCTGCAATAAAAACCACGAATAACGACCTTTCTGCCCGCGACATCGCTATAATCTCCCCCCGATTATAAGGACGTCTCCTGATCGGGCCCCGCATTTGCCGCTTGACCCCGGCACCTTCACCGCTTCGCCCACAGAGAGCCTTCCACTCAGGTCTTGCATCGGCTGTCGTGCCTGCTTTTCCGGCCCTTCGCACTGCATGAACCTGTGGGTTGCCATCGCGCAGTCCCCTTTTGAGGTTCACGTCTCCAAAAGAGCGTGAAAAAACGGTTTTTCACAACTTCACGAGAGTGTGGCGAGCAAATGAACAGTCTGGCATGTGCAAAAGCAGCAGATGTGTCCCGAACAGCCCTGAACAGGCGGCAACTGCGCTCATCCCGGATGAGTATCTGAGGCCGCTCCATAACGCACGCACGACACCTTGACCATAAGTCGAATTGCCGCACCTGTGGCAAACGGGGTTCAATACCTGAACCCGAAGACTGATTGGCGGTGTCCGCGGAAGTTGCAAGAACTGCGAAAAGTCGGACATGGCGATCCTGGCAAACCCAGGTCCTATGCTGTCAATTAGGTAGCTGTAGATTGTGGAGACGCGTTAAATGGCGCAGAACGAATCGGTTGATGTAGTACTGGTAGGCGCGGGCATCATGAGTGCCACCCTGGCCGTACTGCTCAAGGAGCTCGACCCGACCCTGAAGCTTGAGGTCGTCGAGGCGATGGACTCCGGGGCCGCGGAAAGCTCCAACCCCTGGAACAACGCAGGTACCGGCCACGCTGGCCTGTGCGAGCTTAACTACACGCCCCAGGCCGCCGATGGCAGCATCGACATCAAGAAGGCCGTGCACATCAACACCCAGTTCGAGGTCTCGCGCCAGTTCTGGGCCTACCTGAGCAAGAAGAGCAACTTCGGCTCGGCGCGTGCTTTCATCAACCCTGTCCCGCACCTGAGCTACGTCGAAGGTGAAAAGGGTGTGTCCTTCCTCAAGAAGCGCTTCGAGCTGCTCAAGCAGCATCACGCCTTCACCGAGATGGAATACACCGAAGACAAGGCCGTGATGAAGGACTGGATGCCGCTGATGATGCCCGGCCGCCCGGCCGACCAGCACATCGCCGCCACCCGCGTGGCGAAAGGCACCGACGTCAACTTCGGCGCGCTGACCAACAAGATGCTCAAGCTGCTGGCCGACACCCCGGACACGCAGGTCAAGTACAGCAAGAAAGTCGTCGGCCTGCGCCGTAACGGCAGCGGCTGGACCGTGAGCATCAAGGACGTCAACAGCGGCGGCAGCCGTGAAGTCGACGCCCGCTTCGTGTTCCTCGGCGCCGGCGGCGCGGCCCTGCCGCTGCTGCAGCTTTCCGGCATTCCCGAGAGCAAAGGCTTCGGCGGCTTCCCGGTCAGCGGCCAGTGGTTGCGCTGCGACAACCCGGAAATCGTCAAACTGCACCAGGCCAAGGTCTACAGCCAGGCCGCAGTCGGCGCGCCACCGATGTCGGTGCCGCACCTGGATACCCGCGTGGTGGACGGCAAGACCTCGTTGCTGTTCGGCCCTTACGCCGGCTTTACCACCAAGTTCCTCAAGCATGGCTCGTTGATGGACCTGCCGCTGTCGGTACGCATGGGCAACATCGGCCCGATGCTGGCCGTGGCCCGCGACAACATGGACCTGACCAAGTACCTGGTCAGTGAAGTGATGCAGTCGATGGAGCAACGCCTGGAATCCCTGCGTCGCTTCTATCCGCAGGCTAAAGCCGAAGACTGGCGCCTGGAAGTGGCCGGCCAACGCGTGCAGATCATCAAGAAAGACCCGAAAAAAGGCGGCATTCTGCAGTTCGGTACCGAGCTGGTCTCGGCTCAGGACGGCAGCCTGGCGGCGCTGCTCGGCGCATCGCCGGGTGCTTCGGTCACCGTTTCGATCATGCTCGAACTGATCGAGCGCTGCTTCCCCGAGCAGGCCAAAGGTGCCTGGGCTGCCAAGCTCAAGGAGATCTTCCCGGCTCGCGAGAAGACTTTGGCAACCGATGCTGCGCTGTACCGCAAGATCAGTGCCGACAACGATGCGGCCCTGGAACTGGTAGAAGACAGCCCGGCCCAGCATTACGCCTGAGCTGGCTGAAACGAAAAAACGCCCCTCGGGGCGTTTTTTTGTGCCTGCGATACAGGCTACACATCAGCCCCGGGCTTTTTCGATGACCTCGATGTACTCCGGCGCACCGCGCTGGTCGGCGATCGCCTCGACAAAGGTCTTGCCGTGCTCGTCCTTGCCATCCAGGTCCAGGCCAGCTTCGACGAAGAAGCGGACGAAACGCTCGAAGTCGTCGATGCGCAGACCACGGTAGGCCTTGATCAGCTTGTGCTGAGAAGGCGAAGTCACGCCATCGGCCGGTTCGAACTGAAGGAACGCCTTGATGTAGTCGTCGCTGATTTCGTCACCGATTACCTGTTTCTTGTCTTTACGCATTGCCGACTCCAACTGGACCATCACGGAATTTCGAAGGCCGGCAGTTTACCCCCCGCAGGGCGCGCGCCTCAACGCGTACGTACGGTCCCGGTGTGCAGGTCGGCCCAGATATGGCCGTTGCCATAGGTCAAAAACTGCACATAGAGCGTCTCGCTGCGCAAAAGGTCCATGATCACGCGGTAATCGCTGACCGGGTAATTGAGGCTCAAGGTGCGGTTTTTTTCGTCATAGACCGGTTTTTTCAAGCTTTTGCCGGGCTCGCCATCGAAGGTCAGCAGCACCTGGGCAAGGGTGGCGCCCTTGCTCAGCGGCTTGCCCTTGAGGCGCATCTGCAACGAGGCGGTGATCGGGATCGGCTGCTGGTCGGACTGGCGCTGGGCACCTACAACGACCGAATAATCGGTCACCTGCAGCAGTTGCTGACCGGTCGGCGCTTCCTGGCGCAACGACAGGTCATCGGGCGGCAGAAACTGGCTGTGCAGCGGTGCTGCACCAAGCGGCAGGCTGACCGCCAGCAGGAGGGGAACAATCGCACGCATGTGAGGCTCCTTGGCATGAACAGGCACTCTAGCATGCTGTGTTCAGCCTGTACCGGAGCCGCCGCTCAATCGAACTGCGCGCGCATCCAGGCCTGGTACTCGGCCACGCCCGCTTCGCCTTCGCGTGGCGCCCAGTGCGCATGCTCGCCCTCGCCCACCGGCCGATACGGCCCGGCCTTGCACTCGAACAAGATGCTGTCTGGCTCCAGCACCACCAACCCATGGTAGGTACCGGGTGCCAGGTCCACGCCCAGGCAGTCACCGCCAGCCTGCAGCACACGCTTGTCGGTCAGCGCGCCCTGTTCATCGAAAATCAGCAGGCCCAGGCGCCCCTTGAGCACGATCAGTGCTTCGGCCTTGTCGTCATTAAGATGCCGATGCGGCGGGATGTACGTGCTCGGTTGCAACCCGACCGCCATGCGGTGGCAGGGCTCTTCCATGTCGTGGAAATTGTGGTGCTGCCGCCCACGAGGGTTGGCGGCAGCCTTTTGCGCCAGCCCAGCGAACAGCGATTGGTCGATGAACGCGGGCTGGCGCATGGTCACAGCCCCTTGACGGCGAAGATGCCGTTGGCGTTGCGCCAGTAGCCTTTGTAATCCATGCCATAGCCGAAGATGTAGCGATCGACGCACGGCAGGCCCACGTAGTTGGCCTTGAGGTCCGGGCTGGCCTTGCGGTCGTGGTCCTTGTCGATCAGCACTGCGGTGTGCACCGAACGAGCGCCGGCATGCTTGCAGAACTCGATGATGGCGCTGAGGGTGTGGCCTTCGTCGAGGATGTCGTCGACGATCAGCACGTCACGGTCGATGAACGAAACTTCAGGCTTGGCCTTCCAGAACAGCTCGCCGCCGCTGGTCTGGTTGCGGTAGCGGGTGGCGTGCAGGTACGACGCTTCCAGCGGGAACTGCAGGTGAGTCAGCAGTTTGCCGGTGAAAATCAGGCCGCCATTCATCACGCAGAAGACCACCGGGTTCTTGTCGTGCAGGTCTTTGCAGATCTGCTCGCCGACCTTGGCGATGGCCGCTTCGACTTCGGCTTCGTTGTACAGACAGTCAGCTTCGCGCATGACTTGACGGATGTGCTCGAGATCGGCGGACATTGCGCTCTCCGGGGGTATTTTGGAAAAGCGGGCAAAGGTACGCATCCGCTCGTCACAGATCAAGCATTTATGGACTAACGTCCAAAAGGACTACACGACAGCACAGGTTGAATAGATTAATCTAGCGCGGTTTTTTTGCCCGCCTTTCGGAGCCCCCCCTATGCCCACTCGTGAGATCCGCCATCCGCTGATCCGCCACAAGCTCGGCCTCATGCGCCGTGCCGACATCAGCACCAAGAATTTTCGCGAACTCGCCCAGGAAGTCGGCGCGCTCCTGACCTATGAAGCCACTCAAGACCTGCCGCTGGAAACCTACGAGATCGACGGCTGGTGCGGCAAGGTGCAGGTCGAAAAAATCGCCGGCAAGAAGATTACCGTGGTGCCGATCCTGCGCGCCGGTATCGGCATGCTCGACGGCGTGCTCAGCCTGATTCCGGGTGCCAAGGTCAGTGCCGTTGGCGTCGCGCGCAACGAGGAAACCCTCGAAGCCCACACCTACCTGGAAAAGCTCGCGCCGGATATCAACCAGCGCCTGGCCTTGATCATCGACCCGATGCTGGCCACCGGCGCCTCGATGGTCGCCACCATCGACCTGCTGAAAAAGGCTGGCTGCAAGGAAATCCGCGCCATGGTCCTGGTCGCAGCACCGGAAGGTATCGACGTGGTGGAAAAAGCCCACCCCGACGTACAGATCTACACCGCCTCGATCGACCAGCGCCTCAACGAGCACGGCTACATCGTGCCGGGCCTGGGTGATGCCGGCGACAAGATCTTCGGCACCAAGCAAAAGGACGCCTGACCATGCAGGACGGCTTCAACGACCCGCTCTGGCGCCAGGTCGTTTCGGGCGCGCAGATGCTCTTCGTGGCATTTGGCGCGCTGGTGCTGATGCCACTGATCACCGGCCTCGACCCGAACGTCGCGCTGTTCACTGCCGGCATCGGCACGCTGCTGTTCCAGCTGGTCACTGGCCGCCAGGTGCCGGTGTTCCTGGCGTCGAGCTTTGCCTTCATCACCCCGATCATCCTTGCCAAGGGCCAGTTCGGCCTGGCCGAGACCATGGGCGGCGTGATGGCCGCAGGCTTCGTCTACACCTTCATGGGGCTGATGGTCAAAATCAAAGGCACCGGTTTCATCGACCGCATGCTGCCGCCCGTGGTGATTGGCCCGGTGATCATCTCGATCGGCCTGGCCATGGCACCGATCGCCGCCAACATGGCCATGGGCAAGGGCGGTGATGGTGCTGCGCTGATGCCTTACCAGACCGCCATGCTGATCTCGATGCCGGCGCTGCTGACCACCTTGATCGTTGCGGTGTTCGGCAAGGGCATCTTCCGCCTGGTACCGATCATCTCCGGCGTGCTGGTGGGCTTTGCCCTGGCGTTCGCCTTCGGTGTGGTCGACACCGCCAAGATTGCCGCCGCGCCTTGGCTGGAGATCCCCAACTTCACCGCGCCGGCGTTCAACTGGCAGGCCATCCTGTTCATCGTGCCGGTGGCGTTGGCACCGGCGATCGAACACATCGGCGGGGTGATCGCCGTGGGCAGCGTGACCGGCCGCGACTACCTGAAAAAGCCCGGCCTGCATCGCACCTTGCTGGGTGATGGCCTGGCGACCACGGCTGCCGGCCTGTTCGGTGGCCCGCCCAACACCACCTACGCCGAAGTGACCGGTGCGGTGATGCTGACCAAGAACTACAACCCGAAGATCATGACCTGGGCGGCGATCTTTGCTATCACCCTGGCCTTCATCGGCAAGTTCGGCGCGCTGCTGCAGAGCATTCCGGTACCGGTCATGGGCGGTATTCTGTGCCTGCTGTTCGGTTCGATCGCGGCGGTGGGCATGAACACCATGATCCGCCACAAGATCGACCTGGCCGAAGCGCGCAACCTGGTGATCGTTTCGGTGACCCTGGTGTTCGGCATTGGCGGGGTCTTGATCGGCAGCGGTGACGGCCCGGACGACTGGGGCCTCAAGGGTATTTCCCTGTGCGCCGTAGTGGCCATTGCCCTGAACCTCATTCTGCCGGGCAATGACGGCTGGAAGAACAAGAAGCTGGATGTGTAAGAGCGGCCTTGCCGGACCGCTCGCAAAGGGCCGCAATGCGGCCCTTTCCATTCAAGCCTTTTCGCACATCCCCGCCAACACCCGCACCCACTCCGGGTGATCATTCAGGCACGGCACCAGCACCAACTCCTCGCCCCCCGCCTCGAGGAACTGCTCCTTGCCGCGGTCGCCAATCTCTTCCAGCGTCTCGATGCAATCGGCAACGAACGCCGGGCACATCACCAGCAGCTTCTTCACCCCCGCCTTGCCCAGCTCATCCAGCCGCGACTCGGTATAAGGTTCGATCCACTTGGCCCGGCCCAAGCGCGACTGGAACGACACCGACCACTTGCCGTCAGGGATGCCCATCTTCTGGGCAAACGCCTTGGCCGTGGCCAGGCACTGACCGCGATAACACACGGCGCGCATCTCGGCGCTGGCGTCCTTGCAGCAGTCCGCCGCTTGGAAGTCATGCGTGCCGGTAGGGTCGAGCTTCTTCAGGTGCCGCTCCGGCAACCCATGGAAACTCAGCAACAGATGGTCGTAATCCTGCTCCAGATAGGGCCTGGCACTGGCCACCAGCGCGTCGATGTAGTCGGGATGATCGTAGAACGGCTGCAGCACACGCATCTGCAGCGGCAGCTGGCGTTCGCTGATGGTCTGCTTCGCCTGCTCGACCACCGTGGTGACCGTACTGTCGGCAAACTGTGGATAAAGCGGTGCCAGGGTAACCGTGCGCACGCCCTGGGCGGCCAGGCGCTCGAGCACCTCGGGCAATGCCGGCTGGCCATAGCGCATGGCCATCTCCACCGGGCCATGGGGCCAGTGCTCGACCATCGCAGCCTGCAGACGGCGGGTCAGCACCACCAGTGGCGAACCGTCCTCCCACCAGATGGAGGCGTAGGCGTGCGCCGACTGTTCCGGGCGCTTGATCAGGATCAGCGACACCAGCAAGCGCCGCACCGGCCAGGGCAGGTCGATCACGTACGGGTCCATCAGGAACTGGTTGAGGTAACGGCGTACATCGGCCACCGAAGTGGAGGCCGGGGAACCCAGGTTGACCAGCAGCAGGGCGTGATCAGTCATGCAGCGTCCTTTGTCAGAGGCGGCTGGACAAGTCGTCCAGGGCCGATTGCAGATCGTTGAAACGGAAGGTGAACCCTGCCGCCAGCAAGCGCACCGGGCGCGCCCGCTGGCCACCGAGCAGCAGCGTCGACAACTCGCCAAGGCCAGCCTTGAGCAACAGTGCAGGCACGGGCAGCACGGCCGGCCGGTGCATGGCCCGGCCCAGGCGCTTGGCGAACTCGCGGTTGCGCACAGGCTCTGGGGCGCAGGCATTATAAGGACCGCTGGCGTCCTTGTGCTGCAAGAGAAAATCAATCAGGGCGACCTGGTCGTCTATATGGATCCAGGGCATCCACTGCCGGCCATCGCCCAACGGCCCGCCCAGCCCCAGTTTGAAAGGCAGGCGCAGGCGCGACAAAAAGCCGCCATCGCTGGCCAGCACCAGCCCCGTGCGCACCAGCACCACCCTGATGCCTTGTGCCTGCGAACGCTGGGCGGTTTCTTCCCAGGCGATGCACAGCTGGCTGGCAAAATCTTCGCGGACCGGCTGCGATGCCTCGGTCAGTTCGCGCTCACCGCCATCCCCGTACCAGCCCACCGCAGACCCGGAGATCAGTACCTCCGGGCGCTGTTCACGGCTGCCCAGCCAAGCCAGCAACTGCTCGGTCAGGGTGACCCGGCTGGCCCACAGCAGGTTGCGCCGGGCACCGGTCCAGGGCCGATCGGCAATCGGCGCGCCGGCCAGGTTGATGACCGCATCCAACGGGTCATCTGCCTCCAGCTCTTCCAGCCGGGCGATGCCACGCACCTGGCTACCGCACAGTTTCGGCACCTGCTCGGGCTGGCGGCTCCAAACCGTAAGGCGATGGCCCTGGCCGAGCCAGAGCTGGCACAGGTGCCGGCCTATCAAACCGGTGCCGCCTGTCAGCAATATATGCATGGCTGTGTCCTCGCAGAATGCGGCAGTGGTCTATTTTTAGAACAAGGCACTTTTTTGACCCGACGCTCTCGGATAAACATAGGCCAACCTGCTCCATAAAGCGGAATAACCTTATACAAAAGTTGTGCATTGTACAGGTTTGCCTGACAGCGTAGTCTGCTCACAGCAAGGTTTGAAGAGGCCATCATGACAGTACCTATTGCCATCATCGGTGCCGGTATCGCCGGTCTGTCCGCCGCCCAGGCGCTGCAAAAGGCCGGGCAATCCGTGCATTTGTTCGACAAAGGCCACGGCAGTGGCGGGCGCATGGCCAGCAAGCGCAGCGACGCTGGCGCGCTGGACCTCGGCGCCCAGTATTTCACTGCCCGTGACCGGCGTTTCGTCGATCAGGTCCAGCAATGGGTGGCTGCGGGTTGGGCCGAGCAATGGAAGCCGCAACTGTACAACTACCGCGACGGCGAACTCACACCCTCCCCGGACGAGCAGACTCGCTGGGTAGGCGTGCCGCGCATGAGCGCCATCACCCGCGGCATGCTCAAGGATGTGACGGTCAACTTTGGCTGCCGCATCGCTGAAGTGTTCCGCGGCAAGCAGTACTGGCACCTGCAAGACACCGAAGGCTGCAGCCACGGCCCGTTCAGCCGCGTGGTGATCGCTGTGCCTGCGCCACAGGCGACGCCGTTACTGGCCTCTACGCCCAAACTCGCTGCCGTGGCCGCCGGTGTGCAGATGGAGCCTACCTGGGCCGTCGCCCTGGGCTTCCAGACGCCACTGGACACCCCGATGCAAGGTTGCTTCGTGCAGGACAACCCGCTCGACTGGCTGGCCCGCAACCGCAGCAAGCCCGGGCGTGACGAGCACCTCGACACCTGGGTGCTGCATGCCACGTCGAACTGGAGCCGGCAGCATATCGACCTGCCCAAGGAAGAGGTGATCGAGCAGTTGTGGGGCGAATTCGCCGAACTGGTCGGCTGCGTGGTGCCGGCCCCCACCTTCGCCCTCGCCCACCGCTGGCTGTATGCACGCCCCACCAGCCACCATGAGTGGGGCGCCTTGGCCGATGCCGATCAAGGCCTGTATGCCTGCGGCGACTGGTGCTTGTCCGGGCGCGTCGAGGGTGCCTGGCTGAGCGGCCAGGAAGCCGCTCGCCGGCTGCTGGAGCATCTCGACTGAACGGGCGCTGAGCCTGTACAAAAAAATCAGTTTGCATAACGCCAAGGCTGTGCTGGAATAAACTTGTACAAAATAGATATCGCGTACAAGTTTACCGGAGACAGCCATGCAAGCCCCTTCCGCCCACTGCAAGCCTCGCATCGCCATCAGCGCCTGCCTGACCGGGCACAGTGTGCGCTACAACGGTGGGCACAAAGCATCCGACCTTTGCCGCGCGCAACTGGAAGCGCACTTCGAATGGCTGCCCGTTTGCCCTGAAGTCGCTATCGGCCTCGGTGTACCGCGCGACCCTATTCGCCTGGTAGGCGACCCAGAGCAGCCGGAAGTGGTCGGTACCCGCAACCCCGGCATGGACCTCACCGGCCCGCTGCGCACCTATGGCGAGCAGATGGCCGGCGAGCTCGACGATATCTGCGGCTATATCTTCATGCAGAAGTCGCCTTCCTGCGGGTTGGAGCGGGTCAAGGTTTACCAGGATAACGGCCACCCTGCGTTGCATGGCGGACGCGGTGTATATGCCCAGGCCTTCTGCAACCTTCGCCCGGACCTGCCGGTGGAGGAAGAAGGCCGCCTGCATGACGCAGTGCTGCGCGAAAACTTCATCAGCCGCGTGTACGCCTATGCCGATTGGCAGCGCCTGCTGGCCGAAGGCCTGAGCCGCGGCGCGCTGGTGCGGTTTCACTCGCGCTACAAGTACCTGCTGATGGCCAACAACCCCCATGCCTACCGCACCCTGGGGCGACTACTGGGCAGCATGAGCCGGGATGACGACCCGCAGCAGGTCGGCCCACACTATTTCAGCCAGCTGATGCAGGCCCTGCGCCGCTGTGCCAGCCGCGGCACGCATTGCAACGTACTGCAGCACCTGAGCGGTTACTTCAAGGATGCCCTGACCCAGCAGGACAAGGCCGAACTGCAAGCCATCATCAGCCAGTACCAACAGGGCGTGGTGCCGCTGGTGGTACCGCTGACCCTGCTCAAGCACCACCTGCGCAAGCATCCAGACCCATACTTGATGCAGCAGGCCTACCTGCAGCCACACCCCGAAAGCCTGGGGTTGCGCAATGCCGTCTGAGGCCCTGCTAGCGATCGGCGAACTCGCTCGCCGCACTGGCGTCAACCCGGTCACCCTGCGGGCCTGGGAGCGCCGTTACGGCCTGCTCAAGCCACAGCGCACCGCAAAAGGGCATCGCTTGTATTGCGCTGAGCAGATCGAGCGCGTGCAGGCGATCCTGGCCTGGCTGCATCGGGGCGCATCGGTGGGGCAGGTGCGCGAATTACTCGAAAAACCGGCCAGCACCGCCCCACAAAGCAACTGGCAGGCGCGACAGGCGCAGTTAATCGAGGCTATCGCCACCCTCTCGCAGCGGGCACTCGACCAGCAACTCAACCAGGCCATGGCGCTGTACCCCGCGATTACCCTGTGCGAGCAGTTGCTGCTACCCCTGCTCGACAGCCTGGACCTGCGCTGGCGCAACTATTTCAATGCACGGCTTGAGCAAGTGTTCTTCCACAGCTGGCTGCGCAGCAAACTCGGCGCCCGGGTGTATCACGACAACCAGCTGCTGCAGGGTGCGCCAGTGCTGCTGGCCGAAGACAGCGAACGCGCCTTCGACCCTGAGCTGTGGCTGTGTGCCTGGCTGCTCAGCAGCAACGGCATCCCTGTCGAGGTGCTTGAACAGCCGGTGGGTGGCCCGCAACTGCAACGGGCCATCGCCGCGCTGCAACCGCGCGCCCTGCTGCTGCACTTGGGGCCACGCATCGACATCAAGGCCTTGCAGCGCACGCTGCAGGGTACGCCGGGGGCAAAACTGCTGGGCGGCGCCACGCTCGCCCTGCATGAGGCCCAACTGAACGCCCTCGACCTCCCCGACCTGTTCCTGTTCGATACCCCGCAGGCGGCATTGCGTTTGCTTCAAGGCAATGACCGCCGGCCTGTAGAGATGAATGCACCATGCAATTGATCTGGCTGCGCAGCGACCTGCGCATCGACGACAACACCGCCTTGAGCGCCGCCTGTGAGCGCGGCCCGACCGTCGCCCTGTGGTTGCTCAGCCCCGGCCAATGGCAGGCTCACGACGACGCCGCGTGCAAAGTCGACTTCTGGCTGCGCAACCTGCGCGACCTACGCCAGGCACTGGGCACGCTCAACATTCCTTTGCTGATCCGCTCGATCGACAGGTGGGATCAGGCATCAGATGCAATAATGGCAGTATGCCACCAACATCGGATCGATAGCGTGCACTGGAACGACGAGTACGGCATCAACGAACAGCGCCGCGACCAGGCTGTGCGGGCACGGCTGGAACAATCAGGCGTGCAGGCGCACAGCTACCTCGACCAGCTGTTCTTCCGCCCTGGCACCATTCTTACCCGCAGCGGTGACTACTTCCAGGTCTTCAGCCAATTCAAGAAAAGCTGCCTGGAGCATCTGCACCGCAGCCTCCCCGCGCTGGCCCCACGGCTAAAGCCCCAGGCGCCTCTGGCGATCGCCAGCGACCCGCTACCTGAACATGTGCAGGGCTTCGACCCCGTACCACGTGCCTTGCGCGAGAGTTGGCCAGCGGGCGAAGCCGAAGCGCACGCACGGCTGTCGCGTTTTCTCGATGAGCGGGTGGAAGACTACCAATACCAGCGCGACCTCCCGGCCAAGCCCGGCACCAGCGAGCTCTCCGCCTACCTGGCCGCTGGGGTGATTTCGCCCCGGCAATGCCTGCACGGGGCCTTGGCCAGCAACCGTGGCGAGTTCGACAGCGGCAGCACCGGCATCCAGACCTGGGTCAACGAGTTGCTTTGGCGGGAGTTCTACAAGCACATCCTGGTGGGTTATCCACAGGTATCCCGTCACCGCGCCTTCCGCGCCCAGACCGAAGCCCTTGCCTGGCGCGATGCACCTGAAGACCTCGCCGCCTGGGAACAGGGGCGAACCGGCTTTCCTATCATCGATGCCGCCATGCGCCAATTGCTGCATACCGGCTGGATGCACAACCGCCTGCGCATGATCGTCGCCATGTTCCTCAGCAAGAACCTGCTGATCGACTGGCGCAAAGGCGAGCGGCATTTCATGCGTCACCTGATAGACGGTGACCTGGCAGCCAACAACGGCGGCTGGCAGTGGAGCGCGTCTACCGGCACCGACGCCGTGCCCTACTTCCGCATCTTCAACCCGGTTTCGCAGTCTCAGCGCTTCGATCCGCAGGGGCGTTTCATTCGGCACTGGGTGCCGGAACTGCAGGCGCTGGATGATAAAGCCATTCATCAGCCAGTAAAGGCTGCGGATCTTTTTGCTACAAATTCGTATCACAATCCAATAGTCGATCTCGGCAGCAGTCGCCAGCGCGCATTAGAAGCCTTCAAAGGCCTTCCGCGCCGGCAGCATCAGGGGGCAGTATCGTGAATAGAGCTCGCAGTGTCTGGGTGACAGGGGCCGCTAACGGATTAGGGCTGGCATTGGTACAACAGTTGCTCGAAGAGGGGCACCGGGTAGCCGCAAGCGGCAGGGAATGTGAAGCACTGGACACACTGGGCGAACGCTACGGCACGCAATTGCTGCGCCTGCCGGGCCAGTTGCAGGCGCTGGACCAGGTCGAGGCAGCCAGCAAGCTGCTGTTGGGCAACTGGGGGTCACTGGACTGCCTGATCGTCAATGCCGGCACCGGTGAGTATGTGGCCGACGCCATACCTGATGCCGAGCTGTTCGAGGCAATCGCTGCCAGCAACCTGCTGGCCAGCGAACAATGCCTGGCCAGCGCCTTGCCGCTGCTGACCAAGGGTGAAGCGCCTCAGGTAATGGCGATCCTCAATCGCTATTCGGCCTCGCAGCTGTTTGCGCCCACACAGGTTTCCAGCGGTTTCAACAGCACCGCGCAGTGGTTTCGCGAGCAACGCCAGGTACTGGACCAGCTGCAGATCAGCCTGACGGTGGTGGCGCCGCAATCATTGAAGACACCCGTGACACCGGCGCAGGCAATGCCGGAGATGTGGACAGCGCAGAGCGCTGCCGAAGAACTGCTGCGGCGATTGCCGCTGCGTGAACCCGAACTGGTGCTGGAGACGCTGGACACAAGCAGCTTGTGGCCGTTACCGCGCTGACACAGGGTTAGGGAAATGTTGCTGCAGTGGGAGCGGGCTCACCCGCTCTCACTGCCCAAGCAGAAGGGTTACAAGGCCATACGGTAATGCAGGCTGTAACTCTCCACACCATCGTTGGGCTGCTTGATACCGGCGTTGGAATAGTGGATGGCGCGCACACCAATCTCATGCCCACCGGCAAAGCGTAAACCGAAACCGATCCGGTCCTCGAACTGGAACGCCGAGCCTAGCTCGTTGCTTTCGAGCTCGGTGCTGGAGAAGGCCGCGACACCGATGCCCGCCTCGATATAAGGCTTCACCGACTCCCCGGCAAACTCATAGACGAACACCGGCGCAAACGACAGGCTGTGGTTGCTCGCCGTCTCGTCACCCTGCCAGTAGGTATAAGCCCCATCCCAATAACCGGTGAGACGGCCAACGCTGGTCTGCCACCAGCTTGCCTCCCAGTTCGACTGCAACCCCAGCCGGTAGACCATGGTCGAGTCACCGGTCTGCCCCACCGAAAATGAAACATCGGCAGCCTGCGCCGACCCCACTTGCCCCAAGGTAAAGACGGCAGCCGCCGCCAAGCCGAGCAGTTTCCTCATAAGAAACATCCTTCTTCCTGATGCTGTTGTTAGTGTTCGCCTCTTGCCAGGCAAATCGGTAGAAATCGGCAGTGGTACGATAGTTCAGCTGCTTTTGACGTTTTTTTCACAACGCAAAGCTTTGCACACTGTCGGACTTATGCCACAGCAACGGTAGGATTTTTCTCAGAGTTTGCGGGTCGGCACTGGTCCAGAAGCGGGTATCCAGTGCCGGGCCCTCGGCGAGCAGGTCGTTGGTGTCCAACAGCCGTTGCAACTGGCGCGCCACGGCGGCGCCGGTATCGATGATGGCCACGTCTGCCGGCACCATGTCGGCCAGCAAGGGGCGCAGGAAGGGGTAGTGGGTGCAGCCAAGAATCAGCGTATCGCAGCCGGCATCCAGCAGTGGCTGCACAAACCCGAGTAGCAACTGGCGCAACGCGGGGCTGCCCAGGTCACCGGTTTCAATCAGCTCTACCAGCCCTGGGCAAGGCTGGGTGACCACCCGTACATCGCTGGCGAAGCGGTCGAGCAATGCCGCGAACTTGGCGCTCTGCAAGGTCCCGGTAGTGGCCAGCACCCCGACCACACCGGAGCGGGTGGCGGCGGCTGCAGGCTTTACCGCAGGCTCCATGCCCACCAGCGGCCACACCGGGTACAGCTCGCGCAGGTCGGCAACAGCTGCCACCGTGGCAGTATTGCAGGCCAGGACCATGGCTTTGGCACCTTGCTGCTGGAAGAATTCGGCAATGCGTCGGCAGCGTTGGCGGATGTAGTCCGCCGACTTCTCACCGTAGGGCACATGACCGCAATCGGCCACATACAGCAGGGTTTCGTTGGGCAGCAGGCGCTGGATCTCGGCAAGTACCGACAAACCGCCGACCCCCGAATCCATCACGCCAATCGGCGCCGAACGCTCAGCCATCGCGCTTGCCGCAGACGGCGCAGGCCGGGTCGCGCTTGACCCGCAGTTCACGTATGCGCGTGCCGAGGGCATCGATCAGCAGCAGGCGGCCCACCAGTGGCTCGCCGAACCCGGCCAGCAGTTTCATGGCTTCCAGCGCCTGCAGGCTACCGACCAACCCCACCAGCGGGCCGATCACGCCGGCTTCGCTGCAGGTCAGTTCATCCTCGCTGCCATGGCCGTACAGGCAGTGGTAGCACGGGCTGTAGTCACGCCGTGGGTCGAACACCGAAAGCTGGCCCTCGAGGCGGATCGCCGCCCCACTGACCAGCGGCTTGCCAGCAGCGACGCAGGCGGCATTGACCGCCTCGCGCGTGGAAAAGTTGTCGGAGCAGTCCAGCACCAGGTCGACCGCAGCCACCGCTGCGGCCAGCGAGTCTTCGTCCAGCGCCTGGCGGTGGGCGACCAGGCTGATCTCTGGGTTGATCGCCCCCAGGCGCTGCAGCGCCGAGTCCACCTTGCTCATGCCGACGCTGTCGCTGTCGTGCATCACCTGGCGTTGCAGATTGGTCAGGTCGACGGTGTCGAAATCTGCCAGGTGCAGCTCGCCCACGCCCGCCGCAGCCAGGTACAGCGCCACAGGTGAACCCAGCCCACCGAGGCCGACGATCAGTGCCTTGCTCTGCTTGAGGCGCAACTGGCCGTCGATATCGATCTGCGCCAGCAGCACCTGACGGCTGTAGCGCAACAGTTCCTGATCACTCAGCATGGCAGGCGCCCCAGGGTAATGCGTTCATGGCTGCCCAGGTCGATGCGGCTGGCAACCTCGGCAAAGCCTTGTTCAGTCAGCAAGGCGCGCACCGCCGCTGCCTGATCATAACCATGCTCCAACAGCAACCAACCGCCTGGCAGCAAGTGCTGCGGCGCCTGGGCAATGATCACCCGCAGGTCGTCCAGGCCATCGGCACCTGCCACCAGTGCGCTGCTGGGTTCGAAACGCACATCGCCAGCGGCCAGGTGGGGGTCTTCGCTGGCAATGTAGGGGGGGTTGCTGACAATCAGGTCGAAACGCTCACCGCCGAGTTGGTCAAACCAGTGGCTGACGCGCACCTGCACATTGCCCAGCCCCAGGCGCTGGCGGTTGCGCTCGGCCAGCGCGGCGGCCTCCTCGACACGGTCCACCGCCATCACCTGCCAGGCCGGGCGGTCGCCTGCCAGGGCCAGGGCGATGGCCCCGGTGCCGGTGCCCAAGTCGAGCACCTTGGCAGGTGTCGCAGGCTGAAGCTCCAGGGCGGTCTCGACCAGCAGCTCGGTGTCCGGGCGCGGGATCAGCGTATGCGGTGCCACTTCCAGGTCGATCTTCCAGAACCCCTGCTGCCCAAGGATATACGCCACCGGCTCACCGCTGCGGCGGCGCTGCAGGTAACCGGCATAAGTGTCGGCCGCTTCGCTGCTGACGATGCGCTCGGGCCAGGTATGCAGGTAGCTGCGCGACTTGCCGATGGCTGCGGCCAACAACAGTTCGGCGTCCAGCCGCTCGGTGGGCGATTCGGGCAACTGCGCATTGCGCAGCAAGCTGGCGATGATGGTCATCAGTCCCCCAGGGCGGCCAGTTGATCGGCCTGGTATTCGGCCAACAGCGGTTCGATCACGGCGTCGACGCCACCGGCAAGGATGTCGTCCAGCGAATACAAGGTCAGGTTGATGCGGTGATCGGTTACCCGGCCCTGTGGATAATTGTAGGTGCGGATACGCTCGGAGCGGTCACCGGAGCCCACCAGCAGCTTGCGCTCACTGGCGATGGCATTTTGCGCGGCGCTGGTCTGCATGTCATTGAGCTTGGCCGACAGCCAGGACATGGCACGGGCACGGTTCTTGTGCTGCGAGCGTTCTTCCTGGCACTCGACCACGATACCGGTGGGCAAGTGAGTAATGCGAACCGCCGAGTCAGTCTTGTTGATGTGCTGGCCACCGGCCCCGGAAGCGCGGTAGGTGTCCACGCGCAAGTCGGCCGGGTTGATCTCGATCACTGCCTGCTCATCCGGTTCGGGCAGCACGGCCACGGTGCAGGCGGAGGTGTGGATGCGCCCCTGCGACTCGGTCTCGGGCACCCGTTGTACACGGTGCGCGCCAGACTCGAACTTGAGCTTGCCGTAAACGTTTTCGCCTTCGACGCGGGCGATGATTTCCTTGTAGCCGCCGTGTTCGCCTTCGTTCTCGGACAGAATCTCCAGGCGCCAGCCACGCTTTTCGGCGTAGCGCGAATACATGCGGAACAGGTCACCCGAGAAGATCGCCGCCTCGTCGCCACCGGTGCCGGCGCGGATTTCGAGGAACACGTTGCGCCCGTCGTTGGGGTCCTTGGGCAGCAGCATGCGTTGCAGCTGCGCCTCCATCGCCAGCAGTTGCTCCTTGGCTTCGCGCACTTCCTCCACGGCCATTTCGCGCATATCCGGGTCGCTGTCCTTGAGCAGCGCCTGGGCACCTTCAAGGTCGTCCTGGACTTTGCGCCATGCCTGATAGGCCGTGTGAACCGGCTCGACTTCGGCGTATTCGCGGGAATAAGCACGGAAACGCGTCTGGTCGCTGATGACCTCAGCGTCACCGAGCAGTGCGGTCAGTTCTTCGAAGCGGTCCTGGAGAATATCCAGTTTGTTCAGCAGCGACGCTTTCATTGCAGGGATTTGTCCGTCGAGCCCTCGTTGAGGGCAAAGAGTTCCTGGGCCATGGCCAGCGCATCGAGGCGGCCCTCGGCCGAGAGCTTTTTCAACTGCACGCTGGGCGCGTGCAGAAGTTTGTTGGTCAGGCCCCGGGCCAGCTGGGCCAGCACGTCCTCGGGGTTGCCGCCGTTGGCCAGCAGGCGCTGGGCTTTTTGCAGCTCTTCATCGCGCAGGCGCTCGCTTTGCTGGCGGTAGGCCTTGAGCACGTCCACCGCAGCCAGCTCGCGCAGGCGCACCATGAAGTCTTCGGCGCCCACCGACACCAGCTCTTCGGCAGCCTGGGCCGCGCCCTGGCGGCTCTTGAGGTTTTCTGCGACTACGTCGTGCAGGTCATCGACGGTATAGAGGTAGACGTCGTCGAGCTCGCCCACTTCGGGTTCGATATCACGCGGCACGGCGATGTCGACCATGAAGATCGGCTTGTGCCGGCGTTGTTTCAGCGCGCTCTCGACCGCGCCCTTGCCAAGGATCGGCAACTGGCTGGCGGTGGAGCTGATGACGATGTCGCTGTTGGCCAGTTCCTGGGGGATGTCGGCCAGCAGCACGGCATGTGCGCCGAACTGTTCGGCCAGCGTGCTGGCACGCTCCAGGGTACGGTTGGCCACCACGATCCGGCGCACACCCTGTTCATGCAGGTGGCGTGCGACCAGGGTGATGGTCTCGCCGGCCCCGATCAGCAGGGCCTGGCTGCGGCCCAGGTCACTGAAGATCTGCCGCGCCAGGCTCACCGCGGCGAACGCCACCGAAACCGGGTTTTCGCCGATCGCGGTGTCGGTGCGCACCTGTTTGGCGGCACTGAAGGTGGCCTGGAACAGGCGCCCGAGCAGTGGGCCAACGGTACCGGCCTCACGCGCCACGGCGTAGGCGGACTTCATCTGGCCGAGGATCTGCGGCTCGCCGAGCACCAGCGAATCGAGGCCAGAGGCCACGCGCATCATGTGCCGCACCGCATCGTGCTCTTCATGGATGTAGGCGCTGGCGCGCAGTTCATCCAGGCTCAGCCGGTGGTAATCGGCCAGCCACAGCAGTACGGCCTCGGCAGACAGGTGGTCCTGCTCTATATAAAGCTCGCTACGGTTGCAAGTCGACAGGATCGCCGCTTCACGGCTGGCGGTCAGTCGGCAGAGCTGTTGCAGGGCGTCCACCAGCTGCTCTGGGGTAAACGCCACGCGCTCGCGTACGTCTACCGAGGCAGTCTTATGGTTGATACCAAGTGCAAGAAAGGCCATGCAAGGTCGCTGGTTGTGACGAGAAGCCGATAATTGTCCTCTTTCGCAGGTTTTAGAACAACCACCGTTCGCTATTGTCGTGTAGGAGCGGCCTTGCGTCGCGAAAGGGCTGCGCAGCGGCCCCGGCAATATCTCTGACAAACCTGAAAACCTGGGGCCGCTACGCACCCCTTTCGCGACCCAAGGCCGCCCCCACAGGCCACCCCCCCACACAGGTGGCGGAACCTGGGCGCCCCTGCCATGGTCGCAGTTAAGCAAATGCTTCGCAGGTGGGTTTGCCCCCGCGCTTGTGTCATCATGCTCCGACCGCCGGTGAGTCCTTTTAAGCCTTTCTATGAACAGACACTACGCACTGCTGCTTGCCTTCGCCCTGCTCCAGGGTTGCCAGAGCCTGGCCCCGCAAAAAGCCGAGCCACCCGCTGCCGAAGCCGGCAAGGGCGAGGCCGAAAAAACCGTGGTGTACGGTTCGTTCAAGCAAGACACCCTTTATAGCCTGTTGGTGGCGGAGCTGGCCGGCCAGCGCAACCGCTTCGACATCGCCCTGGCCAACTACGCCGACCAGGCCGAAAAAACCCAGGACCCTGGCGTTTCCGAACGCGCCTACCGCATCGCCGAGTACCTCGGCGCCGACGAGCCGGCCCTGGAAAACGCCTTGATCTGGGCCCGCAACGACCCGGACAACCTCGACGCCCAGCGCGCCGCCGCCATCCAGCTGGCCCGCGCCGGTCGCTACGACGACGCCATGGTCTACATGGAAAAAGTCCTGCAGGGCCAGGGCGATACCCACTTCGACTTCCTCGCCCTGTCGGCCGCCGAGACCGACCAGAGCACCCGCGACGGCTTGCTGCAGAGCTTCGAACGCCTGCTGGTCAAGTACCCGGAAAACAGCCAGCTGGTGTTCGGCAAAGCGCTCCTGCTGAACCAGGACGGCAAGGCAGAAGAAGCGCTCGAACTGCTCGAGGCGCACCCACCGCAAAACGGCGAGATCGCCCCGATTCTGCTGCGTGCCCGCCTGCTGCAAGCGCTCGACCGCGGCAAAGAGGCCCTGCCCCTGCTGCGTGGTGCGATCCGCGACAACCCGGATGACAAACGCCTGCGCCTGACCTACGCCCGTACCCTGGTTGAGCAGGACCGCATCGCCGATGCCAAAGGTGAGTTCATCAGCCTGGTCCAGCAGTACCCCGAGGATGACGAGCTGCGCTACTCGCTGGCACTGGTATGCCTGGAAAACAAAGACTGGGATGAAGCCGAGGGCTACCTGCAGGAGCTGGTCGAGCGCGACAGCAACGTCGACGCCGCCCACCTGAACCTGGGCCGCATCCGCGAGGAGCGCCACGACCCCGAAGGCGCCTTGCGCGAATACGCCCTGGTCGGCACCGGCCCTGACTACCTGCCGGCGCAGCTGCGCCAGGCCGACATCCTGATTGCCAACGGCCGCGGCACCGAGGCTTCGCGCCTGCTCGCCGAAGCCCGCGAGGCCCAGCCGGACTATGCCATCCAGCTGTACCTGATCGAATCGGAAAGCTACAGCAACAACAACAAGGACGCCCAGGCCAACCAGGTGCTGCAACAAGGCATCCAGCGTTACCCGGACGACCTCAACCTGCTGTATACCCGCGCCATGCTGGCCGAAAAGCGTGATGACCTGCCGCAGATGGAGAAAGACCTGCGCGCCATCATCGACCGCGAGCCGGAAAACGCCATGGCCCTGAACGCCCTGGGTTACACCCTGGCCGACCGCACCACCCGCTACGCCGAAGCCAAGGCGCTGATCGACAAGGCCCACCAGCTCACCCCGGATGACCCGGCGGTGCTCGACAGCCTGGGCTGGATCGCCTACCGCCAGGGCAACCTGGACGAAGCCGAAGGCTACCTGCGCCAGGCCCTGGAACGCTTCCCCGACCACGAAGTGGCTGCGCACCTGGGCGAAGTCCTGTGGGCCAACGGCAAGCGCCGCGAAGCCCGCCAGGTCTGGGCCAAGGCCTTCGAAGCCCAGCCCGACAGCCCCATCCTGCGCAAGACCGTACTGCGCCTGACCGGATCAGAGACCCTTTAACGCCATGTTCCTGCGCCATTGCATCACCTTCACCCTGATCGCCCTGCTCGCGGGCTGTGCCGGCTTCGGTAGCCGTGAAGCCCTGCAAGGCCATGGCGACCCGCAGCAGTGGCGCCAGCACAAAGAGCAACTCAGTACCCTCGATGGCTGGCAGATCAGCGGCAAGGTCGGCATCCGCGCCCCGCGCGATTCCGGCAGCGGCACGCTGTTCTGGCTGCAGCGCCAGGACTACTACGACATCCGCCTGGCCGGGCCATTGGGCCGTGGCGCTGCCCGCCTGACCGGCCGCCCCGGCGGCGTGGTGCTGGAAGTGGCCAACCAGGGCCGCTACGAAGCCACCAGCCCGGAAGCACTGCTGGAAGAACAACTGGGCTGGCAACTGCCGGTTTCGCACCTGGTCTGGTGGGTACGCGGCCTGCCCGCGCCCGACAGCAAGAGCCAGCTGACCCTGGACGGCGACAGCCGCCTGGCCAGCCTGCAACAGGATGGCTGGCAGGTGCAGTACCTGAGCTATACCGAGCAGAACGGCTACTGGTTGCCCGAGCGCCTGAAACTGCACGGCAAGGACCTCGACGTGACGTTGGTGGTCAAGGACTGGCAGCCGCGCCAGCTGGGGCACTGATCGATGACCACCCTGACCCTGCCCGCCCCGGCCAAGCTCAACCTGTGGCTGCACATCATCGGCCGCCGCCCGGACGGTTACCACGAGCTGGAGACCGTCTTCCAGTTTCTCGACCACGGCGACGAGCTGAGCTTCGCCCTGCGTGAAGACGGCGTGATCCGCCTGCACACCGACATCGAGGCGGTGCCCCACGACAGCAACCTGATCGTGCGTGCCGCGCGCAAATTGCAGGAACAATCCGGCACCCGCCTTGGCGCCGACATCTGGCTGACCAAGGTCTTGCCCATGGGCGGTGGCATCGGCGGCGGCAGCTCGGACGCCGCGACCACGCTGCTGGCGCTGGCGCACTTGTGGCAGCTGGACTGGGATGAAGATCGCCTGGCCGGCCTGGGCCTGACCCTCGGTGCCGACGTGCCGGTGTTCGTGCGCGGCCACGCGGCGTTCGCCCAGGGTGTGGGCGAGCAACTGACCCCGGTCGACCCGATCGAGCCCTGGTATGTCGTGCTGGTGCCGCAAGTGTCTGTCAGTACTGTAGAAATTTTTTCACATCCGCAGTTGACACGTGATTCCCTCCCCCTTAAGATGCGCCCCGTTCCCGAGGGAAACAGTCGAAATGACTGCCAACCGGTGGTAGAGCAGAGTTACCCAGAAGTTCGCAATGCGTTGAATTCACTGGGCAAATTCACTGAAGCTCGATTAACCGGCACTGGAAGTTGTGTGTTTGGGGCCTTCCCAAGCAAAGCCGAAGCTGATAAAGTTCTGGCCCTTCTTTCAGCGACCCAAACAGGGTTTGTGGCGAAAGGAAGCAATGTTTCGATGTTGCATCGCAAGCTGCAAAGTCTGGTCAAGAAGTCGAGTGCCTAGCGCTCGCAGCAACAGATACAGGGGCGTCGCCAAGCGGTAAGGCAGCAGGTTTTGATCCTGCCATGCGTTGGTTCGAATCCAGCCGCCCCTGCCATTTTCCTATACTCATCCAGGTATACCCTCAGCCTTCAGGTACTGCGCGTGTCCAAGATGATGGTCTTTACGGGGAACGCTAACCCCGATCTGGCTCGGCGTGTCGTACGTCAGCTGCATATCCCTCTCGGTGACGTCTCTGTCGGTAAATTCTCCGACGGCGAGATCAGCACTGAGATCAATGAAAATGTCCGCGGTAAAGACGTCTTCATTATTCAGCCGACCTGTGCCCCGACCAACGATAACCTGATGGAACTGGTAGTGATGGCCGACGCCTTCCGCCGCTCCTCAGCATCCCGAATCACCGCCGTGATTCCTTACTTCGGATACGCCCGCCAGGACCGCCGTCCGCGTTCGGCACGTGTAGCCATCAGCGCCAAAGTTGTCGCTGACATGCTCACTGTCGTGGGTATCGACCGTGTACTCACCGTCGACCTGCACGCTGACCAGATCCAGGGTTTCTTCGATATCCCAGTCGACAACATCTACGGCTCGCCCGTATTGGTCGACGATATCGAAGACCAGCGTTTCGAGAACCTGATGATCGTCTCCCCGGACATCGGTGGTGTCGTGCGCGCACGTGCCGTTGCCAAGTCCCTGGGTGTCGATCTGGGTATCATCGACAAACGCCGCGAGAAGGCTAACCACTCCGAGGTGATGCACATCATCGGCGACGTCGAAGGGCGCACTTGCATCCTGGTAGACGACATGGTCGACACCGCCGGCACCCTGTGCCACGCGGCCAAAGCCCTGAAAGAACACGGCGCTGCCAAGGTTTACGCCTACTGCACGCACCCTGTCCTGTCGGGCCGCGCGATCGAGAACATCGAGAAGTCGGTACTGGACGAGCTGGTGGTGACCAACACCGTTCCGCTGTCCGCCGCTGCTCAAGCCTGTGACCGTATCCGCCAGTTGGATATCGCACCGGTTGTCGCTGAAGCGGTACGCCGCATCAGCAACGAAGAATCGATCAGCGCGATGTTCCGCTAAGCGGAACACGTGTTGATGTGAAGCGCCCCGCCCCAGCATTTGTTGGGGCGGGGCTTTTTTGCCATTCCCGTTGGCGCTGGTCGCAAACGCCCTCGGGAGGCTATTTTGGAGAAACAAAATGACTGATTTCACGCTGAACGCCAAAGTGCGTACTGACCTGGGGAAAGGTGCGAGCCGCCGCCTGCGTCACTCGCTGAGCATCCCTGCCGTTGTCTACGGTGGCGATAAAGAAGCGCAATCCCTGACCATCGTGTCGAAGGAAATCGCCAAGCTGTTCGAAAACGAAGCTGCCTACAGCCACGTGATCGAGCTGAACGTTGACGGCGCCAAGCAAAACGTCATCGTCAAGGCCATGCAGCGTCACCCAGCCAAGCAATTCATCATGCACGCTGACTTCGTTCGCGTCGTTGCTGGCCAGAAGCTGACTGCCAAGGTTCCGGTTCACTTCATCGGCGAAGAAGCGCCGGTCAAGAAAGGCGGTGAGATCTCCCACGTTGTTTCCGAGATCGAAGTTTCCTGCGAAGCCAAAGACCTGCCTGAGTTCATCGAAGTTGACCTGGCTAACGCTGAAGTCGGCACCATCATCCACCTGTCGGACCTGAAAGCTCCGAAAGGCGTAGAGTTCGTCGCTCTGGCCCACGGTGATGACAAGGCTGTTGCCAACGTTCACGCGCCACGCGTTGCTCCAGAAGCAGAAGGCGCTGCCGAGTAATCCACTCGCACGCCGGTGTTGATCGGGTTACAGTGCCGCGCGCCCTGTAACCCACCAACTCCAAGGAAGAGCCCCTGACGTGACCGCCATCCAGTTGATCGTTGGCCTGGGTAACCCCGGCCCCGAATACGAACAGACCCGGCATAACGCAGGGGCTCTTTTCGTTGAACGCATTGCCAGCGCCCAGCGCGTCTCGCTGACCGCTGACCGCAAGTATTTCGGCCTGACGGCTAAATTCAGCCATCAGGGCAACGACGTTCGTCTGCTCATCCCCACCACCTACATGAACCGTAGCGGCCAGTCCGTGGCGGCCTTGGCCAATTTCTTCCGCATCAAGCCGGAAGCGATTCTGGTGGCGCATGACGAACTCGACCTGCCTCCGGGCGTCGCCAAGCTTAAACGCGGCGGCGGCCATGGCGGGCACAACGGCCTGCGCGACATCATCGCGCAGCTCGGCAACCAGAACGACTTCCACCGCCTGCGGCTTGGCATCGGCCACCCGGGTGACGCCAAACTGGTCTCCAACTTCGTCCTGGGCCGCGCGCCGCGCGCCGAGCAGGAGAAGCTCGACGCCAGCATCGATTTTGCCCTCGGCGTGCTGCCAGATGTCCTCGCTGGCGATTTCGCCAAGGCGATGCGCGAGCTGCACAGCCAGAAGGCCTGATTTCCTAGAGAGGGAATACCCATGGGTTTCAATTGCGGCATCGTCGGCCTGCCCAACGTCGGCAAGTCCACCCTGTTCAACGCCTTGACCAAGTCTGGCATCGCGGCGGAGAACTTCCCTTTCTGCACCATCGAGCCGAACAGCGGGATCGTGCCGATGCCCGACGCGCGTCTGGCTGCCCTGGCAGAGATCGTCAAGCCTAACCGCATCCTGCCGACCACCATGGAATTCGTCGACATCGCCGGCCTGGTGGCAGGCGCTTCGAAAGGTGAAGGCCTGGGCAACAAGTTCCTCGCCAACATCCGCGAGACCGACGCCATCGCCCACGTGGTGCGCTGCTTCGAAGACGAGAACGTGATCCACGTTTCCAACAGCGTCGACCCCAAGCGTGACATCGAGATCATCGACCTCGAACTGATCTTCGCCGACCTCGACAGCTGCGAGAAGCAACTGCAGAAGGTTGCCCGCAACGCCAAGGGTGGCGACAAGGAAGCCCTGGCGCAAAAGGCCATTCTGGAAAAGCTGATCCCGCACTTCACCGAAGGCAAGCCTGCGCGCAGCCTGATGAAGCACATGGCTGACGACGAAAAGGCCGTCATCCGTGGCTTCCACCTGCTGACCAGCAAGCCTGTGATGTACATCGCCAACGTCGCTGAAGACGGCTTCGACAACAACCCGCACCTGGACGTGGTCAAGGCCATCGCCGAGGAAGAAGGCGCGGTCGTGGTACCGGTGTGCAACAAGATCGAAGCCGAAATCGCCGAGCTGGACGACGGTGAAGAGAAGGACATGTTCCTCGAGGCCCTGGGCCTGGAAGAGCCTGGCCTGAACCGCGTGATCCGCGCCGGTTACGAGCTGCTTAACCTGCAGACCTACTTCACTGCCGGTGTGCAGGAAGTACGCGCCTGGACCGTCCGCATTGGCGCCACCGCGCCACAGGCTGCTGGCGTGATCCACACCGACTTCGAAAAAGGCTTCATCCGCGCTGAAGTAGTGGCGTATGACGACTTCATCCAGTTCAAGGGTGAAAGTGGCGCCAAGGAAGCCGGCAAGTGGCGTTTGGAAGGTAAAGACTACATCGTCAAAGACGGCGATGTGATGCACTTCCGCTTCAACGTCTGACGGGCGGCCGTGGGCTCCACGGCAACCGCTGAATCGAACCCCCCCGTGCTCGCCTAGCGACACGGGGGTTTTCGTTTTTGCTCACAGCGGCGTCTCAGGTACGGCCCTTGCGCAGGCTTTACCAGCGACTACGGGATGTCACGCAGGCTTGGGCCACCTCCCCTCTTCCACTTCCTCTGCCTGCTCCGCCGGCTTCTCAGGCCGGGCCATGAACATGATCACCGCCGCAGCGCACAGGTCCAATGCCGACAGTGCGGCGAACAGCGGTCCGTAACCGATCTTGGTCACCAATACGCCCATGATCGCCGTGTACAGCGCGGCCCCCAGAAACCCGCACATACCGATCAAGCCCGCAGCGGTGGCGACGTCGTTCTTGTCGAAGGAGTCCGAGGTCATCGAGTAGAGCGCGCAGGACAACATCTGGTGCGCGAACCCGCCCACGCACAGCAGCATGATCGCGGTATAGGGGCTGCCGGCCAAGCCTACGCAGCCGGGTGCGATCATGCACAGGCAGCCGGTGACCATCACCAGTTTGCGCGAGGTGAACAGCGATACCTTGAAGTAGCGATGGTAAAACGGTGAAAGGTAGCCGCCCACCACGCTGCCCAGGTCTGCGGCCAGAAACGGCAGCCAGGCGAACAGCGCGATCTGCTTGATGTCCATGCCGCGTTCATGCATCAGGTACAGTGGGATCCAGGCATTGAACACCTGCCAGGCCGGGTCGGCCATGAACCGGGCGATGGCCACTGCATAGAAGTTGCGCCGTTTCAGCACGTTGCGCCACTGCGCCTTTTGTTTGGGCTGGTCGCGAAACTTCGCCTCCTGGCCGGCGTAGATATAGTCGCGCTCCTCGGCATGTAACTGCGGATGCTCCGCTGGCGGATGATAGAGCCATAGCCACAACCCGCCCCAGATCAGGCCGAACACACCGGTCATGATAAACGCCAGTTGCCAGCCGCTGCTGAGGATTGCCCAGACTACCAGGGGTGGCGCCAACAGCGCGCCCAGCGCGGAACCGATGTTGAACCAGCCCAGCGCCACCGAGCGCTCCTTGGCCGGGAACCATTCAGCAGTGGTCTTGATGCCAGCAGGGTAACCGGCGGCCTCCGTCATGCCCAGCAGCCCGCGGAAGAACGCCAGGCTCTGCCAACCAGTCGCCAATGCCGCCAGGGCACAGGAGATCGACCAGGCGATGGCGAAGAGGGCGAAGCCCAATTTGATACCGATGGCGTCGATGATGTACCCCGCCACAGGTTGCATCACGGCATAGCCGAGGGTCCAGGCCACCACTACCCAGGAGTACTCCTCGGTGGTCATGTTCATCTCGACCATCATGGTGGGCGCAGCCACCGAAAGGGTATTGCGGGCCAGGTAGTTGATGATCAGGCCAATGATCATCAACCCCACTACCCACCAACGTAAGCTTTTTATCTTCATGGT